>CALGCE010000199.1 GCA_937884625.1 uncultured Clostridia bacterium | reverse complement strand
TGCCACTGAAATCCCCTCCGCCTCTGTAATCCGCAAAACCGCCGTATTTGCAAAATGCGGTATAATCTGCGTGGGAAGGTCTTGCTATACTTTTCATATCGGAATAATCTCCCGATTTCGTATCAAGATTAGGTATCAAGATACAAATTGGCGTTCCCGTAGTTTTGCCCTCGAAAACTCCGCTTTCTATGATAAACTCATCTTTTTCGGCTCTCGGCGTTGAAATCAAGCCCGACGGACGTCTTAAACTTAACTGTTTTTTAATAAATTCTTCATCGACCGATATTCCGGCAGGCAGACCGTCTATAACAACGCCTACCGCCTTACCGTGACTTTCCCCGAATATAGTTACCGATACATTATTACCGATTGTATTTTTCATAGGTTAAACCTCCCCAAAAACTCGTCAAACGATACCTCTTTAAGTTCAAAACTGCCGATTTTATCTACCGTTACCAAGGTAATTTTATCACCCGACATTTTTTTATCGTGTCTGCAAAATTTTGCCATATCAGAATAACTTACGGGGATTTTTGTTGGAAGTTCAAGTTTTTGCAATACTTTTACAAGCCTTTCCCTTACGTTTTCAGAGCACATCGGCAACATTCCCATCGCAACACATTCGCCGTGCAAATACTCGTCCATTCCGCTCACACTTTCAATTGCGTGTGCTAATGTATGACCGAAATTAAGTACCTTTCTTATTCCCGTTTCACGCTCGTCTTTTTCTACTATATCGCGCTTTATAAGTATAGACCGCTCTATTACGGCATCAATATCAAAGTCGTTTTCAAAAGTACAAAACAGTTCACTGTCACAGGTAAGCGACATCTTGACCGCCTCTGCAAGTCCGTTTGATATATGGCGTTTAGGCAGAGTATCAAGTGTGTTTGCATCAATTATTACGCCCTTTGGCGGATAAAATGCACCTACTATATTTTTAACTTCCTCAAAATCAATAGCCGTTTTACCGCCTACCGACGAATCCACCTGCGACAAAACGGTAGTAGGTATATTATAAAATTCTATACCACGCATATAACTTGATGCGACAAAACCTGCAAGGTCGCCTATTACTCCTCCGCCTACCGCAACAACGCAGTCGGTACGGGTAAATCCGTTTTGTATTAAAACTTTAAGCAGATATTCGTAATTATCAAAACTTTTTGATTTTTCCCCCTGTTTTAGGGTTATAATTACGGCATCTTTACAAAGCGATGATACCGTTTTTGAATACTTTTGCGGTACTCCGTCATCGGTTACGATAAGCACCTTTCTGTTAAGGTTAAAATATTTGTCGGCATTTTCGAGTGTGCCCCTTTTAAGCACTATATCATAGGAAGAAAACTGTGTTTTTACGGGTATTATCATATCTTTATTTCCCTTTCAAAACTTGCTATTATTTTAAGGTCACTGCAACATTTTTCTAAATCACAAAGCATTTGTTTGCCCTGTTCACCGTTTATATCGCCCTCGCCCTCGGCATAGAAATAGTAATCCCATACAAGTTCCTTTGTAGGTCTGCTTTTAAGTGCTATAAGATTAAACCCGTGCTTTCCTATTACCGATATTGCATTACCCAAAGAACCTGCCGTATTCTTAACGGTAAAAAGCATTATAAAACGCCTGTCAGATAGACTATCCTGCTTTCTCGTCCTTGAAAACACCGCAAAACGGGTAGTGTTGACGTTGCTTTCATTTATATGCTTTTCAAGTACTTCAAGACCGAATTCTTGTGCCGCCTCAACACTTCCTATGGCGGCGACGGTCATATCGTCACTTTCGGCTACCTGCTTTGCCGCAACTGCGGTGTTTACCGCCTCTATTTTCTTAAAACCGTGACTTTTAATATACGAAGAACTTTGCCCCAACGCCTGCGGATGACTGATAACCGATTTTATATCACTTAATTTTGTGCCTTTTTTCGCAAGAAGATTTTGTATAATATCCGCCTCATAAACACCGTTTATATAAAGTGAGCCGAAAAAGGATAGGTCTAATACCTTTCCCACATCTCCGTTATAACTATTTTCTATCGGCAAAAATGCACAGTCACATTCGCCGTTTTCCACCGCAGTGTATGCACTCTTAAAATCAGGATAAGCCACGCATATTGCATCGGGGAAAACCCTTTTTGCCATGATATTTGCAAAGGCACCCTCAACACCGCTGTACGCAAGACGCATACCGTCAAGCAGTTTATGCTGAAACTTTTTTGAAATCTCAATATTGCTCTTTAAAAAATTAATATAGTACGAACGGTATTCCTCACTTTTTATATATTTACAGTTTTGCTTTATTATTTGCTCTTCACGGGAAATATCGTCAACAGGCAGACCGTTTTGCTTTTTATATTCCGCCACCTGCTTTACGGCGTCCATTCTCTTTTCAAAAAGTTCTGCCATTTTACTGTCGGTTTCGTTTATAATCTGTCTTGCCTTTTCAAGATTAGCCATAACTTTTCTCCTCATTAAAAAATCCGCAACGCATATACAACTTGTGTACAAACGGTTGCGGACTGTCCGTATATTAAAATTTAATCCTTTTTCGAATTAAATTAAAGTGTACGGGCAGTCACGCTAAAATAATAATAGTAATATCCATACGATTTAACGAACATTCCCGTCCACTCCTTTTATCATTAATAGTAATATATTAAACCATTTTTTTAATTTTGTCAAGGGTTGAAGTTTGCAAAATAAATGATATAATATAATTAGTTTGTATGTTGGGAGGAATTTTATGTATCCGTTATTACTAAAACCTGCTACGAAAGATTATCTGTGGGGCGGTACACGTCTTAAAGACGAATATGATTACGAGACGGAAGACGAAAAAATTGCCGAAGCGTGGGTTTTGTCCTGCCATAAAAACGGAAAAAATATTGTTAAAAACGGAGAACTCAAAGGTCTGACTCTTAATGAGGCTATTAAAAAATGGGGTAATAAGGCACTGGGAGCGAAAGCGGAAAAGTTTGAGTTTTTTCCGATGCTTATAAAACTCATAGACGCCGATAAAAAACTTTCCATTCAGGTACACCCCGATGATACCTACGCCCTTAAAAACGAAGGGGAGTACGGCAAAACGGAAATGTGGTACGTAGTAGACTGCGACGAAAATGCAAGTCTTATATACGGATTTAATAAAACGGTCAGTAAGGAAGAATTTGCACGCCGAATAAAAGATAATACACTGACAGAAGTTTGCAACTTCGTACCGGTTAAAAAAGGCGACGTTTTCTTTATATCTGCCGGAACATTACACGCAATAGGCGAGGGTATACTGATTGCAGAAATACAGCAAAATTCCAATTCGACCTACCGTGTGTCCGACTACGGCAGACTCGGTGCCGACGGCAAACCGAGGGAATTGCATATAGATAAAGCATTAGCCGTAACAAAAACCGCACCGCCCGAACTTGAATACGGCGATATAGGAGAGGTAACACTCTACCCGTTCGGCACTTCAAGGAAACTTGGCGAATGTGATTATTTTATATCGGAACTTTTAAGTCTTAACGGCAACGCAGGACTATACGATAAAGACAGTTTTACTTCCCTGCTCGTCCTTGACGGAGATGCTGTAATATCCTGCCCTGAATGTAATATGAGCCTTAAAAAAGGCGACAGCGTATTTATCCCCGCTGGTATTAAAATTACCCTTTCGGGAAATGCTGAAATCATCTGCTCACATCTTTGATTATTATACGCT
>CALGCE010000198.1 GCA_937884625.1 uncultured Clostridia bacterium | reverse complement strand
AGCTACACAGATGTTGAATATGTAACAGTAGCAGACCCGTTCGACGTTAAGAATTTTGAAGAGGTCGTAAAGAGGGAAACCGCAAGGGAAGACGTATCGGTTATTATCGCACAAAGACCTTGTGCGTTGCTAAAAACGGTTAAGTACAGCGGTCACTGTGAAATTAACGATAAATGCCGTAAGTGTAAAATGTGTATGAAACTCGGTTGCCCTGCCATAAGTGTTGATAAAAACGGTACTGTAAGTATTGACGCTACACAGTGTAACGGTTGCGGTCTTTGTACGGGTGTTTGTCCGTTCGGTGCAATTGAGAAGAAAGACTGAAAGGTGTGTTAAGTGATGAATAAAACTACTAATATTATGATTGTCGGAGTAGGCGGTCAGGGAACATTGCTTGCAAGCCGAATACTTGGTAATTGTGTTATAGGCGAGGGCTTTGACGTTAAGGTTTCCGAAGTTCACGGTATGAGCCAAAGGGGAGGCAGTGTCGTAACCTACGTTAAATACGGCGAAGAGGTATGCTCGCCTATCATTGATAAGGGCGAAGCGGATATTATACTTGCCTTTGAACTTTTGGAGGCTTACCGTGCATTGCCGTATCTTAAAAAGGGCGGTAAAATGATAGTCAACGACCAGAAGATGAACCCGATGCCCGTTATAACGGGGGCAAAAGAGTATCCCGTTGATATTTTAAATAAACTTAAAAGCGTAGTTGACGTAACCGCACTTGACGCACTATCTCTTGCAAAAAAAGCGGGTAGTATAAAGGCAGTAAACGTGGTTTTAATGGGAGTTATGGCGAAGAATACGACAATTTCATATGAAAGATGGGTAGAAACCGTAAAAAATACAGTACCTCCTAAATTTCTCGATGTAAATCTCAAAGCGTTTGAACTTGGCTACAATTTGTAAGGAGAAATAAAAAATGGCTTTTTTAAAAAAGTGTAAAGATATAGTAATTTATCTAATAGGTTTCTTGATTATTGCAATAGGTATTAATCTTTCAAAACTTTCAGGTCTTGGAATTTCACCAGTAAGTTCTATTCCGGGCGTACTTTCAAAGGTTTTCCCAAATGCTTCGCTTGGAAGTATGGTAATAGTTGTTTACTGTCTTCTTGTACTTGCACAGTTTATAGTGCTGAGAAAAAATTTTAAACTGATAAACATTTTAGGCGTACCCGTTGCAATTATTTTCGGACTGATGGTTGACTTTGTGGGAATAGCACATTTTAAACCCACACTTGCAGGTATTGATATAGGTATCAAGCAAGAGTTTGACGGTCTTATGATGTCAATACCAAAACCAACAAATTATATTTTTCAACTTATATACTTGCTTTTAAGTATTGTGATTATCGGTATAGGTGTGTTTATATACCTATCGCCGAAACTTGTTCCCATGCCGGCAGAGGGACTTGCAGGTGCAATATCTCAGGTATCGGGCAAGAAATTCGGAAACTGTAAAACTATCGTTGATGTTTGTATGATTGCAACCGCACTTGTTCTTCAAGTTTTACTTTTAGGCGGTCTTTCTTCCTTTACGGGAGGCAGGGCTGTTGTAAGAGAGGGAACGGTACTGTCTGCAATTCTAGTGGGTCAGGTAGTTAAGTTCCTTAATAAAATTTCAGCAAAAAAGAAGGATTAAAATATGCCTGTACGAAGTGAAAATATCGAAAAAATGCCACGAGAGGAACTGAAAAAGTTACAAAGTGAGCGTTTGGTAAGTCAGGTAAAACGCTGTTATGAGCGTGTAGAGTGTTTTAGAAACCGTATGGATGAATTGGGACTTAAACCCGAAGATATCAAGGGTATTGAAGATTTAGAAAAGTTACCGTTTTCCTATAAAAAGGATTTGCGTGATTACTACCCCTATGGTCTTTTTGCTGAGCCTATGGAAAATGTTGTAAGAATACACGCATCCTCCGGCACTACGGGAAAACGAATTGTCGTCGGCTATACCGAAAATGACCTTGATATGTGGGCAGAGTGCTTTGCACGAATGTTTACCGCAATTGGTGTTACCAATAATGACATAGTTCAGGTATCATTCGGATACGGTTTGTTTACGGGCGGTTTTGGTGCCCACGCAGGTGCTCAAAAGATAGGTGCGGCAGTAGTTCCTATGTCTTCGGGCAATACCGCTTTGCAGATACAGACCTTAATTGATTTTGGCGTAACGGTACTTTGCTGTACGCCATCATACGCTATGTATCTTGCAGAAGAAATAGAGCGTATGGGTGTTAAGGATAAATTAAAACTCCGCATCGGTATATTCGGTGCAGAGCCTTGGTCGGAAAATATGCGAAGCGAGATAGAAAATAGACTTGGCATAAAAGCGTATGATATTTACGGACTCTCCGAAGTATTGGGACCGGGTGTTGCCTGTGAATGTGAATGTCAGTCGGGTATGCATATATGGGAGGATAATTTCATAGTTGAAATAATAGACCCAAATACCGGTAAGGTACTACCCGAGGGCGAAACGGGAGAACTTGTGTTTACATCTCTTACCAAAGAGGCGTTCCCCGTTATCAGATACCGAACAAGAGATATTTGTTCGCTTATAACAGAGCCTTGCAGTTGCGGCAGAACTCATATTAAAATGCAAAAACCGTCAGGCAGAAGTGACGATATGCTTATAATCAGGGGAGTTAATGTATTCCCGTCACAAATAGAGGAGGTACTGCTCAACGTCAGCGGTAAGGATATAACGCCTAATTATCAGATAATAGTTGACAGGGTCAATAACAACGATACGTTTGATGTAAATGTTGAAATGAGCGAAAGTTTCTTTACCGACGATATTAAGTCGATAGAAAAACTTGAAAGAGCCATTACCGAGCAACTTCGCAGTACACTGGGAATTGGTGCAAAGGTTCATCTTGTAAACCCGAAGTCCATTATAAGAAGCGAGGGCAAAGCAAAACGGGTTATTGATAACCGAAAAGGAAAAATTTAAGGGGTGTTTTTATGATAATAAAACAACTTTCTGTGTTTTTGGAAAACAGACCGGGAAAACTTTGTGACGCAGTCGAAACTTTGGCAAAAAACGGTATTGATATAAGTGCTCTGTCTTTGGCAGATACGGCGGAATACGGAATATTAAGGCTTATAGTAGACCAACCCGATCGTGCAAAAGAGGTGTTTACAAGCGAGGGCGTAATAGTCAGCGTTAATAAAGTGATAGCGGTTGCTATGGACGATGCACCGGGAGGTTCGGTACAGATTTTAAGATTTCTTGCAGATGCAGGTATCAGCATAGAATATATGTATGCTTGTGTGGGTAAAGTAAGCGGTAAGGCACTTATGGTTATTCGTACAGATAATCAGGAAATTGCAGAGCAAACCCTAAGTATGGGTGGATTTGGTCAGATAAACCCTGCCGATATATACCGCATTTAGGGAGGTAAACAACATGGATTATAAAATTTCAAACAGAATGAGTAATATAAAAGGCTCTGCCATACGTGA
>CALGCE010000197.1 GCA_937884625.1 uncultured Clostridia bacterium | reverse complement strand
TTGACCCCCAGTCAAGCGCGCTACCAACTGCGCCACACCCGGTTATTATTCTTTAGATGTGTTGCAATTTACTCTTGACCCCCATGCCAAGCAGCCAACTGCACCACACCCGGATACTACTATTGTGTTTTTATGTAAATTCGAGCGAAATAATCGCCTGACTGATACATTATATATCAGTCAGGCAAATTTGTCAAAGAAAATTTGATAAAATTATTATTAATCTGCAAATCCCGACTCAACAAGTGATACCAAACCGTCAATGGCTTCCTTTTCATCACTGCCGTCAACTATAATCTTAATCGTTGTTCCGCCGACTATTCCAAGGGACAAAACTCCAAGTAAACTCTTTGCATTTACCTTGCGTTCGTCCTTTTCTACCCATATAGAGGACTTATATTCATTTGCCTTTTGGATGAAAAAGGTTGCGGGACGTGCATGTAATCCAACCTGATTTTGTATAACTACATCTTTAACACACATGGTAAAATCTCCTTTGTGAAAACAATCTATAATCAAAATATAATATGATTATACCACATTTAATGAAATCGTCAACATTTTGTTAATAAGTTCTAATATTTATCCAACATTTTGGGGTTTGGGGAGGTCATATTTGGTCAATTTGATTACATTTTTTGTTGTTTTTTGGTGTTCTTTCCTCTAAATTCCAAATCCACCTTTTATTCTTCAAGCAATTTTTTATCCTGTTTTGTAAGTTCGATTTTTCTAAACATTTCAGGTCGACGCTGTCTTGTGATTTCAAGCGATTTCTTTCTCCGCCACTTTTCAATTTCGGCGTGATTGCCCGAAAGCAGTACATCAGGTACCGTTTTACCTTTCCATTTAGCAGGTCTTGTATACTGCGGATATTCAAGCAACCCTGAATAATGGCTTTCCTCTTCAAAACACAAATCGTCTGACAAAACGCCGTCTAACATTCTGCAAACTGCGTCTGCAAGTATCATAGCAGGGAGTTCTCCTCCTGTTACGACATAGTCGCCTACCGATATTTCTTCGTCTACTATTTCCTCGATAACACGCTCATCTATACCCTCATAGTGACCGCACAGTATTACTATTCTTTCAAGTTTTGACAGTTCTATTACTTTTTTTTGGTCAAGTGTTTTACCTTTGGGTGACATATATATTAAATGCGGTTTTGGCTCGTTCTCGCCATAAAGACTTTTATAGCAGTCATAGATAGGACTTGCCGCCATTACCATTCCCATTCCGCCACCGTAGGGCATATCATCGACCTTATTATGTTTATTGCCCGAAAAGTCACGTATATTTATACAATTTATTTCTACCTTGTCCGACTTTCGTGCTCTGCCTATTATACTCTCCGACATAACCGTTTCACACATTTCGGGAAACAGTGTCATTATATCAATTCGCATCGTCAAAAATCCCCTTGAGCGGTTTTATCGTTATTTTTTCTTCTATTACATCAACACTTACTATAACATCGGGTATCGCAGGTACAAGATACTCTCTGTCTTCCCTTGTTATATGCCATACGTCGTTGGCACCCGTTTGGGAAACGTCGGTAAGCGTTCCAAGCAAACTGCCGTTTTCAGCATCAAACACCTGACATCCTATGATTTCGTCTACAAAATATCTGTCTTCTGGAAGTGTTATATCGTCACGCTTTATATATATGGTTTTACCTCTTAATTTTTCGGCATCTTCTATCGTTTCTACGCCTTTAAGCGACGCTATTGCTATCCTGCCGTGCGGTTTTACTGACAGTGCTTTAATTTCGGTTTTACCGCCGTCTGTAAAAAATCTTTTAAAGTCTGTTAAAAATTCAACATCATCAGACCACGGCTGTATTCTTACCATACCCCTAACACCGTGGGTCCCTACAATTTTACCGCACTCCAAAAATTCTTTTTTCATAACCGTTCCTCTTATACCGCAGCATTTAAACCCGAACCAGATTTTGGAACGAGAATTTTTTGCTGTGGCTTCGTTAAAATACTCGTAAATCCGTCAGGATTTACTGTGTTTTGTGCCTCGCACAACAAAAAATTCTTTCGTTACAAAATTCTGCGACCTAAAAGGTGCAGTTTTTTGTGTGAATTTTGGTGAAGCGAAGCACATAAGGCTGACGCCTATGGGCGACAATGAGCCGAAAGTCGCCTAAAACCCGCCCTTTTAGGCTGGTTTGGGTTTAAATGCTGCGGTATAATACAAATACC
Source organism: uncultured Clostridia bacterium (assembly GCA_937884625.1). Taxonomy (GTDB): domain Bacteria; phylum Bacillota; class Clostridia; order Oscillospirales; family Acutalibacteraceae; genus UBA737. The sequence continues at coordinate 8,512 of CALGCE010000197.1, read as the reverse complement.
CCCTATGCGGGGGTATACATTTTTACATTAGTCGATTTCAACTGAAATCTTATCATTGTTACGGTTTGCGGCAGAACGCATAACGGTGCGTATTGCCTTTGCAATACGTCCCTGCTTTCCGATAACTCTACCCATATCGCCATCTGCAACATGGAGATGATATACCGTAATGCCTTCCTCGTTCGGCTCGTCAACCGTTACCGTAACCTCATCGGGATTTTCAACCAATCCTTTTGCGATTGCAATAAGAAGTTCTTTCATACCTTTTACTCCTTGTAAAATTAAAGAATGTTGTTCTTTTTAAGCAAAGCCTTTACCGTATCCGTCGGCTGAGCACCGTTGGATATCCACTTCTTTGCCTTTTCTGCATCAATTTGTACGTCTGCCGGATTTTTAGTCGGGTCATAATGACCGATTTCCTCTATGAAACGTCCGTCACGGGGAAATCTTGAATCCGCCACTACTACACGGTAATACGGTGCCTTTTTTGCACCCATTCTGCGAAGTCTGATTTTAACTGCCATCTTTTACACCTCCATACAAGATAATTATATAATTTTATATATGTTTTAAAAGGTTATCGCCTTAAAAACCGAAATTCCCTAAATTCATACCACGCATCATTTTGCGTTTTGAACCCTTATTGTTTAGTTGTTTGAACATTTTTTTCATCTGCTCGTACTGTTTTAAAAGTTTGTTTACTTCCTCAACACTAAGTCCGCAACCCGACGCAATACGGCGTTTTCTCGAAGCATTTATTATATCGGGGTGACTGCGTTCCTTTGCCGTCATCGACTTTATTATTGCCTCGGTTCTTAACATCTGCCTATCGTCAATATCAACATCACGAAGTTGCTTATCCATACCGGGGAGCATTGAAAGTATACTTTTAATACTGCCCATCTTTTTAATCTGTTGAAACTGGTCAAGCAGGTCGTTCATATCAAACTTGTTTTCTTGAAGTTTTTTAGCCGTTTCCTCTGCTTTTTTCTCGTCAAGTTCGTTTTCTACCTTTTCTATAAGCGACATTACGTCACCCATACCAAGTATCCTCGTTGCCATTCTGTCAGGGTGGAACTCGTCAAGTTCGTCAAGTTTCTCGCCTACACCCGTAAACATTATCGGCTTACCCGTTACCGCTCTTACCGACAGTGCCGCACCGCCTCTTGTATCGCCGTCAAGTTTTGTCAGAATAATGCCGTCAATTTCAAGTATCTCATTAAAGGATTTAGCAATATTGACTGCATCCTGACCTACCATAGAATCGACTACAAGCAATATATTGTGTACGTCAACAGTCTCGGTTATACGCCTTAACTCGTCCATAAGTTCACTGTCTATATGAAGACGTCCCGCAGTATCAAGGATTACAAAATCATATCCGTAATCTCTTGCGTGTTTAATTGCCTCGTTTGCTATCTTTTCGGGTTTTTCCGTACCCATTTCAAATACGGGTGTATCTACCGCTTTACCCACTACCTTTAACTGCTCAATGGCGGCAGGACGGTATATATCACACGCAACAAGTAAAGGTCTATGTCCCTGCGACTTTAAATGCTTTGCAAGTTTTGCCGAATGGGTGGTTTTACCCGAGCCTTGCAGACCGCACATCATTATGACAGTCGGAAGTTTAGAGGAAGTTTTAAGTCTTGTCTGCTCACTGCCCATAAGAGCGGTAAGTTCTTCCTTTACGATTTTTACTACCATTTGAGGTGCCGTAAGACTTTCCATTACATTGGCACCTATGCACTTTTCGGCAACGGTATTCGTAAAATCTTTTGCTACTTTATAGTTAACGTCCGCTTCAAGAAGAGCAAGGCGTACTTCTCTCATTGCTTCCTTAACGTCTGCTTCGGTAAGTTTTCCCTTTGACCTTAATTTCTTAAAAACTCCCGACAGTTTATCAGAAAGATTATCAAACGCCATCTGCTCACACTCCTTTTACAGACTTTCTATTATTTTTTTAATCTGGGCGAAATTTTTTTCGTCATCGCATAAAGTTTTAAGACATGAAAACTTTTTACAGTATCCGCATTCCTCTTCAAAACGGTAAAGTTGTTGTTCTGCCCTCTTTACTATATCACGCACGCCCTGACGTGTAATACCCTCGTTCTCGGCTATTTCACCTAACGAAAGGTCATCGTTATAATAAAGTTCGACAAGCGACCTCTGTTTTTCACTTAAAAACTCGCCGTATACGTCAAGCAAAGCGGAAACGTACAAATTCTTTTCCATAAATTTTACCTCTGTAAAGAAAAAAACTTTACAGGTGGATTATATCACACCGAAGTTTCCTTGTCAAGCATAATTTATATATTGAAAAAAGCGTTATTTTAGAATATAATAAAAATGTATGGACGGGTGGTGAACAGTGTGAACGTATTTAGCAGAATTTTAGCCGTTTTTTTATGTGTAATATCTGTTTTAACGGCATCGGGATGTAAAGACGGATATAAAGATGCTTATATATATTTTGAATTAAGCGAAAAACCGAATACGCTTGATGCCCAAACTGCGTCAAGCGACAGTGAACTTTTAATAGTCAGAAACATTTACGAGGGACTGTTAAGAAAGAACGAAAACGGTAAAATCGTATGCGGTGTTGCCGAAAACTATACTAAAAACGGCCTTGTGTACACCTTTAATTTAAAAGATAACCTTAATTGGAGTAACGGCGACAAACTTACGGCAGACGATTTTGTTTTTGCTTTAAGACGTGCGGTATCGCCTAAAACAAAATCTCCGTTTGTAAAAAGACTTTTTTGCATTAAAAATGCACAGGAAATATCGGACGGTAAAGCAGATATTTCCACACTCGGAGTAACCGCTGACGACGAACATACTCTCACAATAACTCTATGTTATGATGACAGTAACTTTGAAAACACACTTACAACATCAATTTGTATGCCCTGTAATGAGCAGTTTTTCAAAAGTTGCATAGGAAAATACGGTCTTAAAAGCGAATATACCATTTCAAACGGTTCGTATTCGATTACCAAATGGAATAAGGAAGATTTTGGTATAAGATTATACAAAAATAAGGAGTATTGCGGTGATTTTGATGCTTTAAACTCGGCGGTATTCTTGTCTTGCAGAGAGGACGAAAATACCGTTGACCTTTTAGGCGATAACCATACCGATATGGCGTTTATTAAAAATTCGGATATGAAAAATATCAAAGAGTACGGTTTGTCAAGTGTTTCATACCAAAATATATGTTGGGTTATGACGGTAAGCAAAGAATACCCGATTGATGTAAGACGGGCACTGTTAATGGCGGTATCCCCCGATATATACGGGAACTCTTTTATTGACGGATTTTCTGTTGCCCGTTCGGTTTTTCCAAAAACACTGAATACAAACGTAGCGGACGGTGTAGGCATACCGCAATATGACCTTAACAGTGCACAGAATATTATGTCTGCGGCGGTACTTAAAATGGAGGATAAAAAATTCCCTGCTTCAACCCTTTATTATTTTGAAAACGATGGAATAAAGGCGATAGTTACAAGTATTGCGGCACACTGGCAAAAGAATTTAAGTGCTTTTGTAAACATTCAGTCAGTATCAGGCGAGCAAGACCTTACAAATCAAATAGCAAATCCAACACTTGACTTTGCCGTTTTCCCCATTAAAGTAAACAACACATCTTTAACAGAATATTTATCACAAATAGGTATATCAGGCGGAGATGCCGTAACCGCACAGTCACAACTTCTTAAAAACCATACCCTTTTACCGATAGCCTTTGAAAACACAAATATAGTCTACACAGGTGCAATAAAGCAAATGTATTCGGAACCCGAAAACGGATATATAGACTTTTCTTTTGTTATCAAAAAAGAATAACGGGACAAATACCCCCATATCTTTAATATGGGGGTATTTTTATGGAAATATTGAAGTACTGTGCAATAGCGTTGTTATCTGTTGCCGCCATAATTATAATATGTCTTGCACTTAAAAGCGGAAGACCTTTTAAATACATAATCATCAATGCGGTTATAGGTATACTCTCGGTAGTGTTGGTAGATGTTACATCACGATTTACGGGAGTTCATATACCTATAAACGAGTGGACGTTATCGGGCAGTGCAGTTTACGGTATTCCTGCGGTTTGCGGTTTGCTCATATTACAAATATTATTTTAAATCTTCGCACAATAAAACGATTGAAAACGCATTCATTTTATGATAAAATAAGACGTTAAAAGAAGTTTTGTGGAGTGAGGATATGTCTGAGATGACGGTAGCGGCGATTTCCACGCCTATGGGCGAGGGCGGTATCGGTGTTATAAGAATATCGGGTGAGGACGCAATAAAGATTGCCGACGGTTGTTTTAAATCGTTTTCGGGCAAGGCACTTGCCGAACTTGACGGATACAGTGCTTTGTACGGTCGTGTTACCGACGGCAATGATGTTATAGACGATGCGGTGGCACTTGTTTTTCGTGCACCTAAAAGTTATACGGGTGAAGATGTAGTTGAAATTTCGGTACACGGCGGAAGAATTGTAACAAAAAAGGCTTTACGGGCGGTACTCCAAGGCGGTGCTTCATTGGCGTCAGGCGGAGAATTTACCAAACGGGCATTTTTAAACGGCAAACTTGACCTAACCAAAGCAGAAAGCATTATGGAACTTATATCTGCAAAAAACGATACGGCACTCAAAATTTCCCGTGCGGCGAGGGGCGGACGGATAAGCAAAGAAATTGACAGTATGACGGCAAAATTACTTGAAACGGCGTCTAACCTTGCGGTATTTGCAGACTATCCCGACGAAGATATACCGCAACTTTCAAACGAGAATTTCAAAATTCTTCTTGACGAGTGCAAAGGCGGACTTGAAAAATTAATTTTAGGATATGATACAGGCAAAGCGGTCAGAGAGGGTATTGACTGTGCGATAGTAGGCAAACCGAATGTAGGTAAATCAACCCTTATGAATTTGCTTTGCGGAAGTGAGCGTTCGATAGTAACAAGCGTTGCAGGGACTACCCGTGACATAATAGAAAATACCGTAAATTTAGGCGATATAACCCTTAATCTTGCCGACACGGCAGGTATACACGAAACCGACGATACGGTTGAAAAGGTAGGGGTTGAGCGTGCCGTAAGCCGTATGGATACGGCAGGTATAATACTTGCGGTATTTGACTGTTCAAATAATTTAGACCAAAACGACCTTAACCTGATAAAACAAATAAAGGACAAGCGTACAATAGTTATCCTTAATAAGACCGACCTTGAAAGTAAAATTGATGAAAGCCATTTTGACGGTATGGACGTTATAAAAATGTCGGCAAAGTCGGGTAAAGGATTAGCAGAACTCGAAGAAAAGGTATCTCACATAACGCACACCGATAATTTATCACAGAATGATACAATTCTCATAAGCGAACGCCAGAGGGATTGTGCAGTAAAGGCTTTAAATTGTGTAAACGAAGCAATAGATGCCATAAACTCAGGAATTACGCTTGATGCGGTAGGCGTTTGCATAGACGGTGCTGTATCGGCATTACTCGAACTTACGGGCAAACGTGTGACAAACGAGGTCACAGACGAAGTGTTCCGCAGATTTTGCGTAGGAAAATAAAGAGGGTTAAAAATAAATGATACCTAAATACGAAGCAGAAAGTTATGATGTAGCGGTAATAGGCGGTGGACATGCCGGTGTTGAAGCGGCCCTTGCGGCGGCAAGGCTCGGTTGCAAAACCGTTATGTTTACAATCAGTCTTGATTGGGTTGGAAATATGCCCTGCAACCCGTCTATCGGGGGAACGGCAAAGGGTCACCTTGTAAGAGAACTTGACGCATTGGGCGGTGAGATGGGCAAGGCGGCTGATGCCAACACTCTTCAAAGCAGAATGTTAAACAGAGGAAAAGGTCCTGCGGTTTACTCACTTCGTGCACAGATAGACCGCCGAAATTATAGCGGTTATATGAAACACGCAGTAGAGTTGCAGGAAAATCTTGATGTAAAGCAGGCGGAAATAGTAGCGGTTGAAAATGCAAACGGTTTGTGGCACTGTATTACAAAACTCGGTGCTACGCATAAATGCAAGACCGTAATTATAGCAACGGGTACATTTTTAGGCGGTAGGGTATATGTAGGGGAAACAAACTACGAAAGCGGACCTGACGGCAGTTTTCCTGCAACGGAGCTTGCAAACTCGCTTAAAAAATTAAATCTGCCGTTAAGACGTTTTAAAACGGGAACTCCTGCAAGAGTAGCAAAAGACAGTATAGATTTTTCTTCTCTTGAAGTGCAGGAGGGTGATGAGGTTACAGTTCCGTTTAGTTATTCGACCAAAACAAGACCACAAAACAAGGTAGTATGCCATATAAGTTATACCAACGACCGCACAAAGCAGGTAATACTTGAAAATCTGCACCGTTCACCGTTATACGCAGGTGTAATTGAGGGTGTGGGACCGAGATACTGTCCAAGTATTGAGGATAAAATCGTGCGGTTTGCTGACAAAGAACGCCATCAGTTATTTATAGAGCCCTGCGGAGAAAATACCGAAGAAATGTATTTACAGGGTATGTCGTCTTCACTTCCCGAAGAGGTACAGTTAAAGTTTTACCACACAATTAAAGGACTTGAAAACGTAAAGATAATGCGTAACGCATACGCTATTGAGTACGACTGCATAGACCCGACGGCACTTGATGCTACCCTTGAAGTAAAGGAACATTCGGGACTTTTCGGTGCAGGTCAGTTTAACGGTTCGTCAGGCTACGAGGAGGCGGCGGCACAGGGCTTAATAGCAGGAATAAACGCCGCAAAAAAGGTAAAGGGCGAACAACCGCTTATACTTTCCCGTTCGTCGTCCTACATAGGAACTCTTATAGACGACCTTGTAACAAAAGGCTGTTCCGACCCCTACCGTATGATGACTTCAAGAAGTGAATACCGCCTACTTCTCCGTCAGGACAACGCAGACGAACGCCTTATGCCCACAGGTCACGCCATAGGTCTTATAAGCGATGAAGAATATAACGAATTTAGACTACGCACAAAGGCAAAGGAAGACGAAACCCAGCGTGTAAAATCGGTATTTTTAGCACCGAGCAAAGAATTAAACAAATTGCTTGAAGAAAGGGGTACTGCACCGCTTACTACGGGGACAAGATTATCCGACCTTATAAAACGACCTCAACTCGATTACAAGTGTTTAGCACCCTTTGACAAAACAAGACCTGCTCTGTCAGACGATATTTGCGAAAAGGCGGAAATCGAAATCAAATACGAGGGGTATATAACAAGACAACAAGCACAGGTAAATGAAATGTTGCGTCTTGAAAAGAAAGCAATACCGAAAGACATTGATTATGACAGCGTTTACGGACTGCGACTTGAAGCAAGGGAAAAACTCAAAAAAATAAATCCCGTAAGTATCGGTCAGGCATCGAGGATATCGGGGGTAAGTCCGTCCGATATATCGGTGTTGCTCATATATCTTAAAACGGAGTAAATATGATAGACTTTAATATTAAAGAAATTGTGCCGTTGTGCGAAAAGTTTGGGCTTTGTCTAGACGGTACTGCACAGGAAAGGCTTAGCACTTACGGCAATTTACTGCTTTTCTGGAATGAAAAAATGAACCTTACGGCAATAAAAGAGCCGAAAGAGGTACTGTACAAGCATTTTTATGACTGTTTATTATTTTTTAAGGATGTAAACGTACCCGAAAATGCAAAAATAATAGATGTCGGTACGGGTGCAGGTTTTCCTGGTATGGTGCTTAAAATCGCCCGTCCCGATATAAGTCTTACTTTGCTTGACGGACTTAATAAGCGTCTTGTATTTTTAAACGAGGTATTATCACAAACGGGACTTGAAGCACAAACCGTACATATGCGTGCGGAAGACGCAGGAAAGTCAGATAAATACAGAGAGCAGTACGATATAGCCTGTGCCAGAGCGGTGGCTCCCTTAAACGTGCTATGCGAATACTGTATTCCGTTTGTAAAAAAAGGCGGTCATTTTGTCGCCATGAAAGGTGCTACTGCAAAGGAAGAACTTGACAAATCCAAAAACGCCTATCATCTGCTCGGTTGTGACAAACCTAATATTATATGCGAAACTTTAACGGGTAATGAGAGCAGAGCCTTTATTATTTCAAAAAAAATATCGCAAACTCCGCCAAAATATCCAAGACTTGGCGGTAAAATTGCAAAAAACGCCCTTTAATTTGGCGTTTTTTGTTTTTTTATGTCGTTTCTTCCCGACCGAAAATGCTTTACAAAAGCAAAACTTTTTGTAATAATTATATTGCAGGGAGGCGAAAGCGATGCACACGATTGCCGACAGAAAACTGTTTATGCTAAAACCCGAAGAAATTATGCCAAAAGTAAATAAGATTAGACAAAGTTTTGACATATATGAACTCAAACGGTTAGCCGACAGTATTTCGGCAAACGGCATTATCGAACCGCTGACTGTGAGAAAAAATGCCGACGGAAAGTATGAACTTATAGCAGGAGAACGCAGACTACGTGCC
>CALGCE010000196.1 GCA_937884625.1 uncultured Clostridia bacterium | reverse complement strand
CAAGATTGGTGCTACATGGCAAGGTGCTGCTATTGATGCAGGCATCAAAATCAAGCCAGTTTTCATTCTGGATTTTTGCTACAAGTTCTTCTGCCCCAACATAATCAGAGCCTGCCTCCTTTGCAGCGTCTGCCTTATCTGCTTTCGCAAATACAAGTGTTCTTACAGTTTTACCTGTTCCGTTCGGAAGAACTACCGCACCTCTTACCTGCTGGTCTGCGTGACGTGAGTCAACGCCTAAACGTACGTGTACTTCTACCGTTTCATCAAATTTTGCAGTACCGGTCTTAACTGCAACCTCTACTGCTTCGCTAACGTCGTAAAACTTACCTGTTTCAATAAGTTTTGCACCGTCATTATACTTTTTTCCGTGTTTCATTAAATTTACCTCCCAATAAGTGGTTAAATCGGAATTTTCCTCCCACGAGAGAGAATTAATCGACTACTTCTATACCCATACTGCGTGCAGTACCTGCTATCATACTCATAGCAGTTTCTATCGTTGCAGCATTAAGGTCGGGCATTTTTGTTTCAGCAATCTTTCTTACCTGCTCACTCGTTATCTTGGCAACCTTAGTTTTGTTAGGTGTACCTGATGCGGTCTCTATACCGCAAGCCTTTTTGATAAGAACTGCGGCAGGGGGCGTCTTGGTAACAAAACTAAACGAACGGTCCGCATATACGGTAATAATTACCGGAATTATCATACCTGCATCGTTCTTTGTCTTTTCATTGAACGCCTTTGTAAACTCCATAATGTTTACACCGTGCTGACCGAGTGCAGGACCAACCGGCGGAGCCGGTGTTGCTTTTCCTGCGGGAATCTGCAATTTAATGTAACCTGTGATTTTCTGAGCCATTATAAGCACCTCCATTATTCGTGGTAACCGTGTTTTTTAACACTTGGCGGAATAAGTCCTATTCTTATTCCTCCCACCGTGACATACAAAGCCCAAACTTTACAGACGGTTTACCTTAACTGTAAAGCAATTTGTATGCCGGAGTTAATAAGCATTTTATGCGTATTAACATTTAATCGTCTGAAAGAGATATTTGGTCAAGTTCAAGTTCGACCGGTGTTTCTCTGCCAAACATCGAGAGTACAACGCAGACGTTATTGTTCGCAACGTCAAGTGTCTTAACAACACCGCCGTAACCCTCAAGCGGTCCGCTGATGATTTTTACGTTATCGCCTATGGCATATCCTACCTCAACGCTGTGCTTCTCAACGCCGAGTGCCGCAACTTCGCTTTCGGTAAGCGGAACGGGCTTTGATGCCGGACCGACGAAACCTGTACATCCACGTATATTACGTACTACGTACCAACTGTCATCAGTGACTATCATCTTAATAAGAACGTATCCGGGGAAAATCTTTCTTTCGACCTCACGGGTCTTATCGTCCTTTATCTCCGTTACAGTTTCAGTCGGGATTTTTATATCCTGAATGAGGTCCTGCATTCCCCTGCTTTCGACCATTGTTGCAAGGTCACTTGCGACCTTGTTTTCATAGCCTGAATAGGTATGCACCACATACCATTTTGCTTCGCTACTGTCAGACATATTCTTGCCTCCTGACATACTATTGACCAAGTATGAGTTCAAGCAGTCGTCCTAAACCAAAGTCGAGCAACCAGATAAGTATTCCCACGAGCAGACACATTATAAGAACAATTATGGTGTTCTTAATAACGTCCTTGAATCCCGGCCATACTATCTTTTTAATCTCGCTTTTATAGTCACGTAAGAACTGAACTATACGCTTAGGAATGGTTAATTTCTTTCCCTTTGACTCGGCAACTTCAAGAAAATCGTCTATAAGCAGATACGCTATACCGAAAGCCGCAAATAAAAACAGTGCTATTGCGGTTAACAGTACGAAAGCCGAATAACTGACGCCCGTAACATTTGGAAGCGGACGTGTATCAACGAATTTCCAAGGATTGCTGAGTGCTATTACCAACATATAAATGCCGGTTCCGAGACCGAACGCAGGTGCAAAATACCTGAGTGATTTCGACTTAAAGGAAAATACGCTTAAAACCAAGCCTATTACGGTAAGCCAAAAGCAGAAAAGAATGTCTGCCGACCTTGCCATATCCACAGTTGTTCCGTCCGCCAATTCTTTTTTGCTTCCGAAACCTAATGCGGCACCGACAAAATCAACATTTGCACCGTTTGAAACTATCGTGGCAAATTTGGTAAAGAAAAGTGCCAAAGATGCGACACCGAAGACGATGGCTAAAATCTGACAAATTTTGTTGACAGTCTTCATACTCTCGTCCTCCTTACTTCGTTTCCCTGTGCAAGGTGTGCTTTCTGCAGAACCTGCAATACTTGTTCATTTCGAGCCTGTCGGGATCGTTTTTCTTGTTCTTCATTGTGTTGTAGTTGCGTTGCTTGCATTCTGAGCAAGCGAGTGTAATTTTAACTCTCATAACGGCACCTCCCGGTTTACGGAAATTTTTTTTGCTTTGCCGCACCCTGCGGCTAAAGTAAACGCCTCCCTCTGCATAAACAAAACATTGCGCCACGAACCACTCTATATAGGGCGTTCGGGAAAGCACAGCACAACATAATGTTACTTATGCAAATCGGAACTTTTTTGCAAAAAAAAAGAACCTTCTCGAGGTGATGCCATTATACCACAATACATATAAAAGGTCAAGCATTTTTTTGCGAAATTTTCCTTTATTTATGCGGTTTTTGAGGGTGCGGAAAATTAGGAGTTTTACTGCCCGTATTTTGGGACAGCAAACAAAATATAATAAGACTCGCAATAAGGGCTTGACAAACACAAAACCTTAGTGTATAATAAAAATCAGAGAAACGAACAAATGTTCGGCGGAGGTAATTATGAGCGCATCGGATATTATAAGAACGGCCTTTGAAATTGTATTGACCGGCTTTACTTTTTGGGCAATTTTCAACGAAGATAAGCTTATCGCATTTGAAGAAAATGCGGTGTGTTTTATCCGCCGTAAAAAATTAA
>CALGCE010000195.1 GCA_937884625.1 uncultured Clostridia bacterium | reverse complement strand
AATTCTACTGCCTTTACCCGCCACCCTTCAGCCGTGAGAGCCGAAGAATAGCGCCCTGTGCCTGCACCAATGTCGAGAACGAAATCGTCGGGCTGAAGGAAGCGATGAAGATGATGCATAGTAACCTCAAACTCTACGATGCCGTGGCGACGCGTCAAGCGGAGGTCTTCAGGATGCTTGTTGTAGTGTTTCTCTATGTTTGATAAAGCCATGAACGTTTTTTAAAAAGAATTTTAAATTACAAAATTTTCATATTAGTTTGCAAACTATTTTTTATAAAAAAATTGTATTTTTTTTTACTTATTTGTGCTAAAATATAATTGTTACAATAGAGGTGATTGTATTGAAAAAAATTTTTAATATGGTATAATAAATTATAATATGATTTTAGGAGAATTTTTATGAATAAGACGGTTATTATTACAGGCGGTTCAAAAGGCATTGGTGCCGCTACGGCAATACTGTTTGCAAGAAAGGGTTATAATGTGGTAATAGGTTATAACGAGTCGTATCAATCGGCGAATTTGCTTACCCGTTCCCTTGTCAGTCAAGGGTATCCTGTAATGGCAATGAAAGCAAATGTTACCAATAAATTGGAAACCGAACTGCTAATAAAGGAAACGGTATATAAATTGGGAACGGTTGACGTACTTGTTAATAACGCAGGCGTGTCGGTTACGGGACTTATTACCGATACAGACGAGTTTGACTCCGATAAAGTATTTGACGTTAATTTAAAGGGCGTATACAACTGTTGCAGAGCCGTAACACCTACAATGGTAAATAAAAAGTCAGGGAAGATTATTAATATATCTTCTATGTGGGGACAGGTTGGTGCCTCGTGTGAGGTGGCCTACTCTGCGTCAAAGGCGGGTGTGATAGGTCTTACAAAAGCACTTGCAAAAGAATTATCACCCAGCGGTATAAATGTAAATTGCATAGCACCAGGTCTAATTGAAACCACAATGAATTCGAATATCAGCGTTGAAGACCTAAATGATTTTGTTGAAAGTATACCGTTAGGTCGAATGGGTAGCCCTGATGAAATAGCCGCCGCTGTGTATTTTTTGGCATCAGACGATGCGGATTACATAACGGGTCAGGTACTTGGTATTAACGGCGGATATGTAATATAAAAGAAAAATGGGTTGTGGTGAAATTTTCATCACAACCCATTTGTTATTGTTACTTCTCTACCCTATCCCAATAAAAGTTTGCCGAGCGTTCCTCTGCCCAAGAGTAATTTGCCATATACTCTCCCCTAAAGCGATTAATCGCATCGACGTTACCTGCGTTGTAATCGTATGCATCGCAACGGAATTTTGTCGTATCTACCGATAAATGTCCCCAAGTCTTGACGAGCACTTCCCCTGCCCCTGCATTTGACAGTGTTTCCTGTAAACACCTTATAATCGGCATTAACAGATTTTTTAATTTTAATAGTAGTAGCAATAATTGTTCTAACAGGTAAGGGAATAATCAAATATAAAGCTCTTAAGATTGGTGTTATTGCATTAGCTTCCATTTTAGGTGCTGGTTTAATTGCGATTGTTCTCAATGCGCAAAGTAATTTCACTTTTATCCATTCAATTACGAAGTCTAATCAACTTTTCAATAAATTATTCTTTGGAAATCATATTGTAGATTCTTGGAATAATGTCATAGACAATCTATTTAACTCCAATAAAGTATTTGGTTTCCCACCATATTATGATGATGTCAAATTTATCAATGTTTGGCCTAGTGGTGCTTGGTTCATTGATTTATTTATGACTAGTGGTGTTATCGGATATGCCTTCTTTATTTATATACTATATAGTTCTACGAAGG
>CALGCE010000194.1 GCA_937884625.1 uncultured Clostridia bacterium | reverse complement strand
CAGGTTCACTTATTGCTTCAGTTTTAAATATGGATAAAAAGAAAACTTTTTTAGCAGTTATGTTAGGAATTGTTATGGCAAGTATTATAATGATGGTTTTATCTTATGGTGTTTTGGGGAATATTATTAATTAGTAAGGAAATAATTGTATGAAAAAATTTATTAACGCCGTTGGCGACGTAGAAAAAGAAATGATAGAGGGTATACTTAAAGCATATCCAGATAAGATAAAGGCACTTGATTGCGAAGGAGTGCTTATAAGAAAAGAGAAAAAGGAAAATAAGGTGGCAATTATTACCGGAGGCGGTAGCGGACACGAGCCGTCATTCGGCGGTTATGTGGGAAAAGGAATGTTGGACGCTGCCGTCTGCGGTGCCATATATACTTCTCCTTCTGCCGACCATATTTATGAGGCGGTTAAAGCAGTTGCTACCGAAAAAGGTGTATTGATGATTCCTATGAATTATACGGGAGACATTATGAACTTTGAAATGGCAGCCGAGATGGCAGAAATGGACGGCATTAAGACCGATATGGTTGTTACAAATGATGACGTTGCGGTTGATAACAGCCTTTATACCGTTGGTCGCAGGGGCGTTGCCGGAACTGTTTTTGTACATAAAGTAGCAGGGGCTATGGCGGAAACCGGAGCATCACTTGAAGAGGTCAAAGCTGTTGCCGAAAAGGCGATTGCAGGTGTACGCACAATGGGCGTAGCCATTAATCCGAGTACGATTCCCGCCGCCGGGAAACCGGGATTTGAACTTTTAGACGATGAAATGGAATTCGGAATAGGAATCCACGGTGAGCCGGGTGTAAGAAAAGAAAAACTGAAAACGGCAAATGAGATTGTTGATATGTTGCTCCAAAAAATATTATCGGATTTGGATTATTCGGGCAGTGAAGTGGCACTTATGGTCAACGGCTCGGGCGGAACGCCTTTGATGGAACTTTACATTATCAACAATCACGCACACGATGTACTTGCCGCAAAGGGTATTAAGATATATAAAACTTTTGTCGGAAATTATATGACATCTATCGAACAGGAAGGGTTTTCGCTAACCCTCTTAAAATTGGACGAACAACTGAAAAATCTTTTGGATGCTCCTGCAAATACACCTGCTATGAAAGTGTAAGGTAAAATTTAAATGGATACAAAAACAATACTTGAAATTCTTTCAAAAATGAGTGAAAAAATGGAGGAAGAAAAAGACTTCCTAACCGAACTTGATAATGCCATTGCCGACGGTGACCACGGTATCAATATGTCAAAAGGCTTTTTGGCAGCAAAGTCAAAACTTGATGAACTTCAAGGGCAGAGTATCGGGCAGGTGCTTAAAACGGTAGGAATGACATTAGTATCGGCAATAGGCGGTTCGGCAGGTCCTCTTTACGGAACGGCGTTTATGAAAGCTGGTATGGTAATGGCGGATAAAACCACTATGGATATTAACGATTTTTTGGCTTGTATGAAATCTGCTGTTGACGGTGTTATGATGCGTGGTCGTTCCGTGCAGGGAGAAAAAACTATGCTTGATGCTATGATTCCGTCATTAGAGGCTATGGAAAAAGCAAATGCAGAAGGTAACTCTGCAAAATCGGTAGTTGAAGCCGGTGTGAAAGCGGCATTTGACGGTGTAGAATATACTAAAACGATTATTGCAACAAAGGGCAGGGCAAGTTATATCGGCGAGAGAAGTATAGGGCATCAAGACCCCGGAGCGACCTCGTTTACATATTTGTTGGAGGTTATTGCAGGGGCGTTGTAAAGACGGTAGAAAGTGGGTGTAATCAGTGTTATCAAATATGCATACGCATACAACCTACTGCGACGGCAATAATACGCCGGAACAGATAGTTTTATCGGCAATTGAGAAAGGCTTTTGTTCGATAGGATTTTCAGGTCACGGGTATACCGATTTTGATTTGGAATACTGTATGAAAGATACGTCGGGTTATATAAAAGAGATAAATGCTTTGAAAGAAAAATACAAGGATAAAATACAAATATATTTAGGTGTGGAAGAAGATGCACACTGCCTTGTCAGAAGAGATAATTTCGACTATATAATAGGCTCGTCGCACTATACCTTTAAAAACGGAAGTTATTATCCGATTGACGGAAGTGTAGAGGAATTTTATAACTGCTTAAAGGTATGGGATAATGACCCGCTTTTACTTGCAGAGGACTATTATACCTTTTTTACCGACTATATCGTTAAAAGAAAACCTGAAATAATAGGGCATTTTGACCTGATTACAAAATATGAAGAAACACTGGAAACGGTTTTTTTAAATACTGAGTATTTAGAACTCACAAAAAAATATATAGATAAAATTATAGGTTGTAACTGCCTGTTTGAAGTAAACACCGGTGCTATGTCACGGGGTTTGCGAACAACACCGTATCCGAGCAGAGAACTTTTGCATTATATAAATAAAAAAGGAGGAAAAGTAATACTTTCCTCCGATGCTCACAGTGCTGATATGTTAGACTATGCGTTTGAAAAAACAAAAGATTATTTATATGATATAGGTTTTAAAAAGACAAGTATATTATATAACGGCGAATTTATAGAGATATAAAACAGTCTTATTTGCTTTTAAAAGCAAAGATTTTCATTATTATAAACGTTACGGGACCTGCAACCATCGCCGCTATAACCGTTGCCCAAAATTGAGGCAGACCTAATGTGTTTATGGTTATGAAGGTCACAAGGAAGAAGATTATAAAATTCGGTATATAAGACACCCAGAATTTCATATAACCCACTACCGAAAGTTTATCCCTGAAAATAACGATACAATTTATAAAGTATGCTATTGTCAGTGAAATTATATAGCCTATAACAGTAGCGACATTTTCCTGAACGATTTTTTCTGCTAACGAAGAGAAAATTGCAGTATTTAAAGTGTTTATACCGCCGAGTATAGTAAATTCCAAAAACTTTTTTGTAAAAAAGGTATGTACAAATTTATAAAACAACTTCTTCAAGTCATCACATCCCATACTTCTTATATTATATCAAATACTGTAAGATTTTTCAAGTATTCTTGATAGTATTTGTTGCATACTTTGACAAAAAATTAACAATCAATTCAAACAAGTCGGCAAATTTTGATAAAAGTTTGACAAAAATTTAACAAAGCCGTTGACAATTGGGTTTTATTAGAATATAATAGTACCATTAACGCAAAAAAATATAGCAGTTGCTAATATGGAGGTAGTTTTTATGTCAAGAGTTTATAATTTCAGTGCGGGTCCGTCTATGTTGCCCGAAGAGGTACTTCGTACCGCAGCAGAGGAGATGCTTGAATACGGCGAGTCCGGTCAGTCGGTAATGGAGATGTCACACCGCTCAAAAGAGTATGATGCCATTATCAAACAGGCAGAGGCAGATTTACGTGAAATAATGGAAATACCCGATAACTATGAGGTACTTTTCTTACAGGGCGGTGCATCAACACAGTTTGCAATGATACCGTTCAACCTTATGAACAAGAATCACAAGGCGGATTACATAATAACCGGTCAGTGGGCAAATAAGGCTTACAAAGAGGCTGCAAGATACGGCGAAGCACGTGCGGTTGCATCATCTGCCGATAAGACTTATTCTTATATTCCAAAAACCACTGCGGCTGATTTTGATAAGGATGCCGATTATGTTCATATTTGTATGAATAATACCATTTACGGTACAAAATACCACACACTGCCCGATACGGGTGACATTCCGCTCGTAGCAGATATTTCAAGTTGTATTTTGTCAGAGCCGATTAACGTTAAGAAATTCGGCGTACTTTATGCAGGCGCACAGAAAAACGTTGCTCCCGCAGGTGTTACCATAGTAATTATCCGCAAGGATTTGATAGGCAATGCTATGGATATTACTCCTACAATGCTTAACTATGCTACACACGCAGAAAATGCGTCTATGTTCAATACCCCTCCTTGCTATAACATTTATGTAGCAGGTCTTGTTTTCAAGTGGATAAAGAAAATGGGCGGACTTACAGAAATGAAGAAGTACAACGAAAAGAAAGCAAAGGTTCTTTATGACTTCCTTGATAACAGCAAATTATTTAAGGGTACGGTAGTTCCCGAAGACCGTTCTCTTATGAACGTACCTTTCGTAACGGGTAACGAAGAACTTGACGCTAAATTTGTAGCAGAGGCTAAAAAAGCAGGTTTTGTTAATATTAAGGGACACCGTTCGGTAGGCGGTATGAGAGCGTCTATATACAATGCTATGCCGATAGAGGGCGTAGAGAAACTCGTTGAGTTTATGAAAAAATTTGAAGAGGAAAATGCATAATGTATAAGATTAAAACGTATAACAAGATTTCAAAAATCGGTCTTGATGTATTTGACGATAAATACACGATAGGCGAAGAAGTAGAAAATGCGGACGGTGCTATCGTTCGTTCGGCAGCCCTTCACGATGTTGAGTTTCCCGACACATTAAAAGCAATAGCAAGAGCGGGGGCTGGCACCAATAATATTCCGATTGACCGTTGTTCTGAAAACGGCATTGTGGTATTTAATACCCCCGGTGCTAATGCAAATGCGGTTAAAGAGTTGGTTTTGGCAGGACTCTTTATCAGTTCAAGACGTGTAATATCTGCTATTGAGTGGGCTAAAACCCTTAAAGGTAAGGGCGACGAAGTAGGCAAACTCGTTGAAAAAGGCAAGAGTGCTTTTGCAGGTCCTGAAATTAAAGGTAAAAAGTTAGGTGTTATCGGTCTTGGTGCTATCGGCGTTTTGGTTGCCAATGCCGCTAATCACCTTGGTATGACCGTTTACGGTTATGACCCGTATTTGTCTGTAAATTCCGCTTGGAATTTAACCCATAATGCAGTTCATATTTACGATATAAAGGAAATTTTCGAGAACTGCGATTATATTACGGTACACGTTCCGCTCTTGGATTCAACCAAGAATTTAATTAATGCAGAAAGCATTGCAAAGATGAAAGACGGTGTTCGTATTCTTAACTTTGCAAGGGGCGGTCTTGTAAATTCTGCTGACGTTAAATCGGCTCTTGAAAGCGGTAAGGTTGCGGCATATGTTACAGATTTCCCGTCGGACGATTTGCTCGATGTTGACGGAGTTATTGCTATTCCCCATCTTGGTGCTTCTACGCCCGAATCGGAGGATAACTGTGCGGCTATGGCGGCAAGTGAACTTATTGACTACAT
Organism: uncultured Clostridia bacterium; assembly: GCA_937884625.1. GTDB lineage: Bacteria > Bacillota > Clostridia > Oscillospirales > Acutalibacteraceae > UBA737. Next base: position 3,195 of record CALGCE010000194.1, on the reverse strand, counting down.
TGAAAACGGCAATATTACAAACTCTGTAAATCTTCCCGATATTTCGATGCCGAGGAATGGAAAGAACCGTATTTGCGTAATTCATAAGAATATACCGAATATCCTTAACGGCGTTACGGGAATAGTAGCACAGAATAACGTTAATATTGAAAATATGCTTAATAAGTCAAAGGGCGATTTTGCGTACACCATACTTGACGTTGAGGATATTGACGAGAAAGATATTATCGAAAAGGTATCTGCGGTTGACGGAGTAATCAGAGTTCGTGTGGTTTAATGATAAAAGCAGTTTTATTTGATTTGGACGGTACGCTTGTAGATTCCCTTGCAGACCTTGCGGCAAGTGCGGATTATGCACTGAATAAATTGGGATATAAAGGTCATACGGCAAAAGAATATCAGTATTTTGTCGGTAACGGAATACCTAAACTTATTGAGCGGTCTTTACCCGAAAACGCAAGGGATACGCAAACGGTACAAAAATGTCTCCAAATATTTATGCCCTACTATAAGGAACACTGTGACGATAAATCCTATTCGTATGACGGTATGCCCGAATTGGTTGCAAGGCTTAAAAACCTAGGTTATAAAACCGCCGTTATTACGAATAAAGCACAGGAAATGGCAGAAAAGGTCGTTTTAAGACTTATAGGCGATTCGTTTGATATAGTCTGCGGAAAGCGTGAGGGGTACCCTGCAAAGCCAAACCCCAAACTTACACTTAAAGTTATGGAAGAACTTGGCGTAAAACCCTGTGAATGTGCTTTTGTCGGCGATTCCGACACCGATATGAAAACTGCGGTAAACAGCGGTGCTGTACCGATAGGCGTTTTGTGGGGATACAGGACTAAAAAAGAAATCAAAGAAAACGGTGCGAAATTTATCGTAAGCAATGCAGAAGAAATATTACAGATATTAAATAATATTTAATAAATAGGCGTTAAAGCCAAAAAGAGCCGAAATTCACAAAATGTGAGTTTCGGCTCTTTTAACGAACAATAAAAATTTTGTAGGGTACGATGCCCACATCCGACTCTACAAAATATCTAGCATCTAGCATCTAACATCTAGCGTCTAGTTTGACAAAACAAGTCGAATATGGTAAAATAATGTTGGTGTGCAAACACCCTTAAAGGTTACTACAACGGAATAGGCGGTTTAGCCCTTTTTATTAAGAGGGCGTTCGCCCTCTTTTAAATAAGGGGGTGATGCTATGGAGTATTGCTATTTAATAGTTTTAGTCCTTATTGTAGCGACAGGCTACATAATAAGCATAAAAAAATAACCGCCCAACCCTCACAAAGTTAGCGGTTATTCCAAAAACTGAGGGCTAACCGTCTATGTGGTAGCCTTTCTGTTTTTATTATAGCAAGTAAAAAACGGTTTGTCAAGAATTAAAACTTTATTCGCTTTTGAGCATATTGATAACATTTCATTAAAAAATGAAAAAATTTCCATGTTTTAACATATAACAAGTACCAAAAATTATGAACACTTATGGTTTTACCGTTTCTTGTAAAGGAAGTGACAACGGCTATTATTTGGTCATCTCTGATATTATCTTCGGATGCCCAACGATTGTCGCCCCTACATTCGTAGGTTCCGTCTTTGTGAATATTAATAACACGGTGTAAAATAAATTTACCATTATCCAATCGGTAGAATGGTAAATCATATTTTTTAAGAGGCAATACCGCTTTTTCAAGTGTAACGGTATCTCTATTATTATAAAGCATTGGTTGCATACTAGTTCCCCTAACGGTAAAGGAAACTTTCTTATTGTCCATTAAAGCATCCTGTATAATCAAATACATATCTTCAATTGGTATATGCTTAACCAAAGGATTATCCAATACAACCTGCCTCTTTCATTTGTTCTATCCATATATTAACAGCATTTTGTGCTGTTTCATTGTCTATTTTATATTCTTCTATAAGTTTGTTTTGTAAAGCCTGTGCATCAATATCTTCTGAACAGTTTTCCCATAAAAATTTAGCGGTTACGTTCAGTGTAATAACACCGTTAAAATCAATGGCACCGTCACCAAAAGGAACCAAAATCCAATTTCCTGCCATCTCATTCAAAACAAAATCATTATTCTTTTTCATTATAAACTCCCATTTTTACTCATAGTATCATAAGCCATTTTTGCAGCATCAACGGTTGGTGTGCAACCCATTGAATATATTGGTACATTTGATATAATTTTATTGATAATGTTTAATTGTTTTATTGTGTTTTCTTTGGATAAAGCAGGTAAAGCAGCGTGACACATTCTTATAAACGCCATGCCCTTTTCCATAGGCTCAATATGATTGACGGTATCTCTTTCCAAAAAACAAATACCCTGCAATTTTGCTTTGGTATTTACGGATAAATCGACTTTACCGCTCCACGGTGTTCCATAGGCATAAATGCCGTCATCAAGAACACGAATGGCAGGCTTATCATCATTTAGGATAAACGCTCTCTCCCCAAATAATTCAAGCCACTTACCTGTATGCGTAGACTTTCCTGTTCCGCAGGAAGCAGAAAACAAATATGCTTTCCCGTCTACCACAACAGCAGAAGAATGTAACATCATTCCATTGTAGTCTAACAAACCTCTGTAAAATGAATTACCGCAGGTTACATATTGATAAGGCTCAAAATCATAATTGCGAACTCTTGAATTATAATCTTCTAAAGTTCGTGGCTTTACGATAAAATCAAAATCTACATCATCTTCTATTGCATATTTCTGTGCTTGCCGTTCAGTCCAAGGGTCAGGTTGTAGATTTATAATTAAATCAGCAATTGAACATTTCATATATTTTTTCCTTTTGCACTTAATAAACCAAGAGAGGCTGTTATAAACAGCCTCTGCAGTTTTGTAGATTATTCTCCTCCTGCCGGACCGCTGGTAACTTGACCACCTTCTTCGCCACCGTCAGCAGCTATGCACTCAAAAGAAGAGAAATTGATTTTATTAACTTTGGGCATTTCAAACATAGTTTTCACCTCCATTATAAATAAATAATATATGATTTATTTATAGAGATTTACAGGATTTGTAGCACTAAGCATCAATTGATAAGCCTCAACATACGCCCTTGCATTTCCGGCTGTTGTTGCATTGGTTGAACCAAGTCTTGAAACAAGATAATCAGAATATGCACCGGCTGTGTAGTTAGCATAAACACAACTGCCGTCTT
>CALGCE010000193.1 GCA_937884625.1 uncultured Clostridia bacterium | reverse complement strand
ATCCTTTATATACAATTGCTTATGGAGGGGTAAATGGGGGTCTTGTTCTTGTGGCAGCAGATGATCCAGGACTTTATTCTTCACAGAATGAACAGGATTCCAGACATCATGCGATAGCTTCTAAGGTGCCTATGCTTGAGCCATCAGATTCAGAAGAGGCAAGAGTATTATCAAAGCGATATAACAGGAAATATGAACCGTTATACGAAAGACAAGATGTGTATGATGCGCTATCGCTAGTTGAAGTATACAACGAATATGATACGGTGATTAAGCTAGATGACAATGTAAGTTTTCAATGGTTAAAAAATTCACATGTGATTCACATTCCAATCTGAGGGCGTTATTTTTTGGTAAATTTTCAAAAAGCCCTTGACAAATGCCAAAGAGTATGTTATGATATACACGTAAATGGTTTAGGTATTCGTCAATCAAATTTAGGAGGAAACGATCATGAAGAAAGTTTACGAAATCCCGACGGTTGTTTTGAGCTCGCTGAACGTCAAGGAAGACATCCTTGAGGGCTTCAAGATTGGTGCCGACGATTATATAACAAAGCCGTTTAGCCCAACAGAACTTCTGGCACGTGTCGATTCGCTGTACCGCAGGGTAGAGTTGCAGTCGGCAAACCAAAAACAGTCAAGCGACGAAATAACTTTGGGCGAGTTTACGCTTAATCTTCGCAAAAGAACCCTTAAAAAGAACGGTGCCGATATAGAACTTACACAGGTTGAATTTCAAATTATCGAATACTTTTTTACCAATCCCGATACAGCCCTTGGCAGAAATGAGATACTTGAAAGGGTATGGGGAGCAAGTTACTACGGCGAAGAAAAGATTGTAGATGTAAATATAAGAAGACTCCGTATGAAGATAGAGGACGATGCCTCGGCACCCAAATATCTTGTTACCGTTTGGGGTATGGGGTATAAGTGGAACGCTCAGGCATAAGATTGTTAAACTTAAAAAAGGCAGGTGGAAGGTTTAAGTGAACTTTGAAATAAGGTTTAAGAGCATAGCAGTGCGTTGGTTTTTAGAGATTTTTTTAATAGTGGCATTGGTTATAACGGTTGCAGGTATTGCGTTTTCGGTTATATTCAATTCTCTTTATACCGAGCGTGTACAGTCTCTTGCCGACGATTATTCAAATGAGTTTGCAACACTTTCCTCCTACAACGCCGATACTTTTGAAGATGCGGCGGTCAGCATTTCCGAAGATTTTTCGTATAAAAATAAAATTGAAGTACAGGTAATGGACAGGGACGGAAACGTACTTGTGTCTACGTCAGGATTTCAACCGTCCGACAGTAATACCGACGACTACCAAAAGGCGGTACAGTCCCCTGCGGGAACATCGGTTTATAAGGGCAGAAATTCCGACGAAGAGAGCATACTCTCCCGCACTACCGTTATAAAGGACGAAAAGGGCGAAACATTAGGTGCATACCGTTGGATTACGTCCTTTGAGGCAACGCAGAAAAAAGTGATTGGCTTTATACTTGCCGTCATAGTCGTAAGCGTTGGAATTTTGGGATTTTGTGCATTGTCGGGTTGGTTTTTCATAAAATCAATAGTACGCCCTATAAGGGACGTAAGCAATGTGGCAAGAAAAATCGCAATGGGCGACTTTGAAACGAGAATCGAAGTCAAGAAAGAGGACGAAATCGGCGAACTTTGTGACACTATTAACTATATGGCGGCGGAACTTCGTCAGGCGGAAACGATGAAGAACGATTTTATATCATCGGTGTCGCACGAACTGAGAACACCGCTTACCGCCATAAGAGGTTGGGGCGAAACGGCAAAAATGTCGGTAGGGACAGACGGCGAACTTGTCGAAAAAGGTCTTGACGTGGTACTTAGCGAAGCGGACAGACTTTCAAGTTTAGTTGAAGAACTGCTTGACTTTTCCCGTATGCAGTCGGGCAGACTTTCTCTTAACACCGTACCTATTGACGTCTGCGAACTGCTTAATACCGCCGTTAATATGTATACTGAACTTGCCCGTCAGCAGGGAATAGAACTGTCCTACACACCGCCTGCGGAAAATTCGGTAGTTATGGGCGATGCCGACCGTCTTAAACAGGTCTTTATAAACATTATCGATAATGCGGTCAAGTATACCGAAAAGGGCGGACTTGTATTGGTAGTGCAATCAAGGGAAGAGGGTTGCGTCAGAATACAGATAAAGGATACGGGCGTAGGTATTCCTGCACAGGATATTGACAGGGTAAAGGAAAAATTCTTTAAGTCGAATAAAACCGTCAGGGGTTCGGGCATAGGTCTTGCGGTTGCGGACGAAATAATAAAACAGCATCAGGGACTTCTTTTTATAGAAAGTACGGAGGGCGTGGGTACTACCGTTACGATAGTATTACCTCTTTACGAGGAACCGTTAGAGGAGTTTGAGGACGAAACAAAAGAAGTAAATCCCGACGAAATAGATATAGATTTAGATATTAAGGAGCAGTAATATGGCAAAGTATACCTCTATAGGAGGTCAGGCATTAATTGAGGGCATTATGATGAAAAGCCCCGAAAAAACCGCTATGGCGGTAAGACTGCCTGATAAAACAATAGATATTTCTTATTTTGAAGAAAAAAGTGTTAAGGAAAAATTCCCTATACTTAAAGCACCGATTTTAAGGGGCGTTGCAGGATTTATCGAATCTATGGTGCAGGGGTATAAGGCACTTATGACATCTGCCGAAAAGTCTGGCTTTACCGATATTGAGGAAGAAAACGAAAAAAAGATGTCGGATAAAAAGAAAAACGCACTTATAAGTGCCGTCATGGTAATAGGTACCGTTTTGGGCGTTGCACTGTCGGTTGTACTGTTTATGCTTATTCCCCGTCTTGCGGTATCAGGTTTAAGAGCGGTTTTTCATACGCAATTTTCTAAAATCGTCCGTTCAAGTATTGAGCAACTTATAAAACTTTCGGTTTTCGTACTCTATGTGTGGATAGTATCGTTTATGGGCGATATTAAGCGAGTGTTTATGTATCACGGTGCAGAACATAAGACTATATTTTGCTATGAAAAAGGTCTTGAACTCACCGTCGAAAATGTAAGAAAACAAAAAAGATTTCACCCGAGATGCGGTACTTCTTTTATGATACTTATGATACTCGTAAGCATTATTTTCTCAACAATAGTACAGATGATATTCCCAAGAGTATATGATATAGCGTGGCTGTGGGTAGTAGTTAAAATACTTTTAATACCGCTTGTCTGCGGAGCGGGATATGAGGTGCTTAAAGTTTGCGGTAAATATGATAATGTAATAACCCGTATCATTTCTGCTCCCGGTCTTTGGTTGCAGAGAATTACCACGAAAGAACCCGAAGACGATATGATAGAAATAGCGATTTCTGCTCTGCGTGCGTGTGAGCCTGAAAACCCCGACGTTGACAGAAGCGTAGATATAAAGCAAAGCGAAGTAAGTGAAAATGACACAGACGATATTTGAAGCATATAACACCTGTAAAAATAAACTTGAAAATGCAGGAATAGAGGACTACGTTTTTGAATCAAAACAGATTATTAAACGTGTGACGGGGTATAACAATACGCAGATATTAAGTAATTTTGCCGACCGTCTTACTGAGTTCCAGCAAAAGAGTTTAGATGAAATAATAGAAAAAAGAATAATGCGTTACCCTTTGCAGTACATATTCGGCGAGTGGGAGTTTTACGGACGTAAATTTAAAATAGGCGGCGGCGTACTAATACCTAGGGCCGATACCGAAACGGCGGTAGAAACGGCACTTGAACTGTTAAAAGATACCGAAAATCCCGATATATTAGACCTTTGTTCGGGAAGCGGTTGTATAGGTATAACCCTTGCTTTGGAAAAGAAAGAAAGCAGGGTGTATTTAGCCGAAAAGTACGATGAGGCGGTAAACTATATAAACAAGAATATAAGTCTTAATAAGGTTAAAAACGCAACGGTTGTTTGCGGAGATATATATGAGGGCGTACTGTCGGAGAATAAGTACGATATGATAATAAGCAATCCGCCTGCTAATAATAAAAATGCTCCACTCATTTCAAATACCCCTTTTCACTGATATTTCTTACTCATTATGCCACATTTTCAATTTTTTTCCAATACCTCATTTTGATAAAAAACTTGCAAAAATACTAAAAAAAAGCCGATTTTTGCAATCTTTACTTGCCAAATTCAAAATTTATTGCTAACTTTGCCATACTATAGTACAAGATTATAATCATTAACCGTGAGTTCTATTG
>CALGCE010000192.1 GCA_937884625.1 uncultured Clostridia bacterium | reverse complement strand
TCTGAAATACCATACCTGCAGTCTGACGTATATTCCAGATATTAGACTCATCTTTTGAATCCATTCCATCAACCCAAATACTTCCTTCTGTTGGGTAAAGAATTGCATTGATATGCTTTGCAAGTGTTGATTTGCCCGAGCCGTTATGACCCAGAACCGCAACAAACTCACCCTCGTGAATATCAAGTGAAAGGTTTTCTATTACCTTCTTTGAATTTTTGCCTTCATCGACGGGGTACGAAAATGAAATCCCGTCAAGTCTGAGAAGCACTTCTTTGTTTTCTTTTTCCATACTTTGCCTCCGATTTATACCTGCACGGTACCGTCATAGTTTAAAAAATTAAGGTACTCTTTACTCATACAGTTAAGTCCCGTTTTTGTCTGCGGAACAAATGCCTTTCTTCCCTTTTTTGCGGTAAGACCTGCTATTATTCCTGCAAGAAACGCTATAACACCTGCAAGTAATATAATCAAAATATTCATATATCCCAACCTCCGTTGAAATCTTTACCGCTTATACCTGCGGTCAGGGTTTCTTTTTTTGACTGTTCTGTGCTTTCAGGACGAAAAAACTTTACGTCCTCAAATGCGTAACGCAACGCATCACACAGATGGTTGTCACAGTCTTTCGGTATCGGCATACCATTTTCCTTTACTCTGTCGTCATAGACATAGGTGGATAACTCTCTTACGGTGTTGATGCAGGACGGATTTACGATTATTTCATACTCGCAAATCTTCGCAATACCGTTAAGTATACTGTCCCTGCCTTTGACCGACGGGGTTATCCTCGAAATACCGAGCCTTTTAAGGTCGTCGTTTGATTTTGGTTCTGCACTGTCAGCCCGTATTCTTTCCTTTGAATAACCACGCCTTTTAATTTCACTTGCAATATCACAGTTAAGCATTCTCTTTTTATAAAACTCGTCAAATATATAGACCTTTCGTTTTATGGGATTTACCTTAAATGCAATAAATGCCGTAGGGTCGTTTGTATACCCGTAATCAAGTCCGAAAAAATTCTTCCACTGATAACATTCCTCATCGGGAACTTGTACAGTGTCAACATGCCAATTCTCAAACACCAAGCCCTCCGCTATACCCCAGTTCCCAAGACCTGCGACCTCATACTTTCTGCGGTTTGATTTTTTCATTCTTTCAAATACTGCTCTGTCGGTTTCATCTAAAAACTCATTTATGAGATAGTTAGTTGAAAAGGTTGCGGTATCCGATAAAGGTGTATCGAAAAAACGTTTTTTAAGCCAGTGCGAACCGCTCCAAGGATTAAAGGTAAGCGTGGTCTGTTTGAACAGATAGTCGGGCAGATTTCCTCTCGGCACCGATAAGTCAAGTTTGTCAAAATCCGCCTCATTTGGGAGTTCAAAAGCCTCCTCTATCCAAACAAAGTTAAGGTATCCGCAAGACACCGTAGTGGAAGCGAGTTTGAGTACGTCGTCAAAACCTCTGAAAAGTATTCTCTGACCTGTCGGCTTGTACACCATTTCAAGGGGAGATACGGTGTTTTTCCAAAGGTCGGATACTCCGAGTTTTTCCTGTGCCCATTTAAGTTGGGCAAACGTACTGTCACGGTGGGTATTCATAACCTGACGCACAACCAAAAGATTGCTGTTTTTGTACTTCATAATTCTGAAAATGAAATTAAGTGCCGTAGTGGTGCTTTTTTTGGACGCTTTACCGCCCTTTAACACCCTGTACCGCTTTTCACAGTTCCAAAATTCGTCGTACCCTTTTCCAACAGCCGCCGATACCCTTATTTCAGATGTCGTCAATTATGGTTACCTCCCCGCCCTGAACAGATACAGTATCTTCGTTTAAAATACTGCACAGTTCCTTAATGGCGGAAAGGTCGCCGGAAACCGCCTTCTTGTAGAGTGCTGTCATTACTGCGACTTTTCTTGTTGGGTTTTTAATTCTGAACCCCTCGTCTCTAAGGGACTGCTCTTCCGCTTCGGACAGTTTTTCATTAAGCAGTTTTTTAAGTGCAGATGAAAATATTTTTTTGCTTTCTGCCATACCGGTTTTCCCTCCCGTCGCATAAATAATAATCTTTTTATTTGCGACATTCGCCGACACTTGCAAAACAAATAATTATGTAGTATAATAATGTAGTTTGGTTTTTTAGGAGGTTTTTTGTATGTCTGATTACAAACGTTCGGCTAAACTTACACTTATCATTACATATATTTTTGCGGCTTTACTTGTGGTTGCCGTAATTTTTCTGCCTACGCTCGTCACTTGGTACGTTGAAACAAAAGGCAGACCTCAGGATTTGGGTGCTACCGTAATGCTTACCTGCTACCCCTGCGTACCGTTTGCGGCAATAGCGGTGGTTTCGGTGATAAAACTGCTTAAAAACATTTTAAAAGATTTAATTCTTACAGAAGAAAACGTAAAAATGCTAAAACGCATATCTATCTGTTGTTTTTGTGCGGCGGTAATTTTGCTTGTTGCAGGTACCTTTTATATGCCTTTTTATATAGTAGGTGCGGCGGCGGCAACCTGTGCTGTTATCGTAAGAATGATGGAAAATATACTTCAAGCATTGCTTGAAAAAAATTCGAAGGGAAATTAAAATATGAAAACTATTATTTCGGTAATCGGTAAGGATACGGTAGGGATAATCTCAAAGGTAAGTGCCGTATGTTCAAAATATAATGTTAATATCGTAGATATAACGCAGTCGGTACTTCAAGATATGTTCGTTATGGTTATGCTTACCGAAATCTCCGAACTCTCCTGTTCTTTCAGTGATTTCTCGGATGAAATGAAACAACTCGGTATTAATTTGGGACTTGACATTCGTGTTATGCACGAGGATATTTTCAATTCTATGCACCGCATTTGACTTTCGGAGGAATAATCAGTGATAAACATTAACGATATAATGGAAACCGTTACAATGATAAGTCAGGAGAACCTTGATATACGCACCGTAACGATGGGCATTTCTTTGCTTGACTGTGCTTCTTCCGATATAAAATCGAGTTGCGATAAAATTTATGAAAAAATAACCCGCCTTGCAGGAAACCTTGTCAAGGTGGGTTGCGATATAGAAAAAGAGTACGGCATACCGATAATAAACAAACGCATATCGGTAACACCTATATCTATGCTTGTTGCGGCGTCTGGCGGAAATCCGATAGAGTATGCAAAGACGTTGCAAAGGTGTGCTGATGCTACGGGCGTTAATTTCATAGGCGGATATTCTGCCTTGGTACACAAAGGCTTTTCCGCAGGTGACGAAAGTCTTATACGTTCCATTCCCGAAGCACTGAGCATTACGGAAAATATTTGTTCATCTGTAAACATAGGCTCTACCAAATCGGGAATAAATATGGATGCCGTAAAACTTATGGGACAGATTATAAGAAAATCGTCGGAACTTACGGCGGATAGAAACTGTATAGGTCCTGCAAAGTTGGTCGTATTTTGTAACGCACCCGAAGACAATCCCTTTATGGCAGGTGCGTTTCACGGTACGGGCGAGCCTGACTGTGTTATACACGTCGGCGTATCGGGACCGGGTGTTGTACATTCGGCACTTAAACGCTGTCCTGACGGGGATTTAGGCGACGTAGCAGAGGTCATAAAGCGTACCGCATTTAAGATAACCCGTATGGGACAATTAGTAGGTACACAGGCGTCAAAGCGTCTGGGTGTTCCGTTCGGCATTGTAGACCTGTCTTTGGCACCAACCCCTGCCGTAGGCGATTCTGTTGCGAGAATACTCGAAGAAATGGGACTTGAAAGTTGCGGTACGCACGGTACTACCGCCGCACTTGCTATGCTTAACGATGCGGTCAAAAAGGGCGGTGTAATGGCATCGTCCTCGGTCGGCGGACTTTCGGGTGCATTTATCCCCGTATCAGAGGACGCAGGTATGATAGAAGCCGCTCGAAACGGCGACCTTAAAATTGAAAAGTTAGAGGCTATGACCGCCGTATGTTCGGTAGGTCTTGATATGATAGTAATACCGGGCGATACGCCTTGTGAAACCATATCCGCAATAATAGCGGACGAAGCCGCAATAGGTATGGTAAACTCTAAAACCACTGCCGTAAGGGTAATACCCGCAATAGGCAGAAAACAGGGCGAAGAACTTAATTTCGGCGGACTTTTGGGAGAAGGTCCCGTAATGCCGTTAAATCTTGATAAAAGCCCTGCTAAATTCATCAACAGAGGCGGAAGAATACCGGCACCGATGCAAAGCCTTAAAAACTAACGTTTAGGAGAAGTTATCTTGATAGAACTGAAAAACGTCACCAAAACCTTTAAACAACTTAATAATGATGTCAAAGCAGTTCATAATGTTTCTCTTACCATTGAGGATGGAGATATTTACGGCATAATAGGACTTTCAGGAGCAGGTAAATCCACACTTGTGCGTTGCATAAACTGTCTTGAAAGACCGACTAGCGGAAATGTTTTAATCGACGGTGTCGATATGGCAACCCTCTCTCCTGCCAATCTTCGAGAAAAACGTCACACCGTATCAATGATATTCCAAAGTTATAATCTTTTTTCTCAAAGAACGGTACTTAAAAATGTTTGCTATCCCTTGGAAATAACGGGTGTGCCACGAAGTAAGGCTGTAAGAAAGGCAAAAAAACTTTTAGATTTGGTTGAACTTTCAGGAAAAGAAAATGCATATCCGTCGCAGTTGTCGGGCGGTCAAAAGCAGAGGGTTGCAATAGCAAGGGCACTTGCAACAAATCCAAAGGTACTGCTTTGCGATGAGGCAACAAGTGCACTTGACCCCAGCACAACCGAATCCATTTTATCGTTGCTTAAAGTCATCAACGAAACTATGGGCGTAACCATCGTAGTCATAACCCACGAAATGAAAATTGTACAACAAATCTGCAATAAAGTTGCCGTACTTGACAAAGGAAGGATAGTTGAAGAGGGTTATGTTAAGGACGTATTTTTGTCGCCGAAATCGGATATAGCAAAAGGACTTATTCTTCCTGATGTACATTCCGTAAATCAAATAAAATCCGGCAAAAAAGTACGTATTATTCTTGACGGACGTTCGGCATACGAGCCGTTTATTTCAAATCTTACGCTTGAATGTCATACCGCAGTTAACATTATAAGTTCCGATATTAAAACTGACGACGGTATAGTAAATGGAAGTATGGTTATTGAACTTCCGAAAGACGAAGACCGCCAAATGAGAGTTTTTACATATTTAAATTCAAAGAACGTACCGTATAAGGAGGAATGCGAAAATGCTTGACAGCGGACTTATCAAAGAACTCGGTATGGGCATACTCGAAACGATGTATATGACGCTCGGTTCCACCGCACTCGCATATCTTTTCGGCATTCCGATAGGGATACTTCTTTACATAACCGATGAAAACGGTATTTTAAAGTGTAAGATAATAAATACAATACTTGGTGCAATAGTAAATTTAGCACGTTCGATACCCTTTATAATACTTTTAATTGCAATTCTTCCGTTCACAAGGGCGGTAGTCGGTACTACAATCGGCTCTACCGCAACCGTAGTACCTTTGGTAATTGCGGCGGCACCGTTTGTTGCAAGAATGGTTGAGTCGTCACTTAAAGAGGTTGATAACGGTGTTATCGAGGCGGCACAGTCTATGGGTTCTACACCTATGCAGATAATTTTAAAAGTATTGCTTCCCGAAGCAAAACCATCTTTAATAGTCGGAAGTGCGATAGCGGTTACCACTATACTCGGTTATTCCGCCATGGCAGGCTTTACCGCAGGCGGAGGACTCGGTGCAATAGCGATAAATTACGGATATTACCGCTATAATGATAAGATTATGCTTATCACGGTTATACTTCTGGTAATAATCGTACAGATTTTTCAGGAAATCGGTATGAAAATTGCCAACAAAACCGATAAGCGAATGAAAAACAAGGGAGAAAAGTAATGAAAAAAACAGTTGCAATATTTCTCACACTTTGCTTTATTATTACCCTGTTTTGCGGTTGCAAAAAAAAGGAATCGGATGAAAAAACAATAGTTATAGGTGCCAGTGTAACACCCCACGCAGAAATACTCAAAGTGGCAAAAGACATTTTAAAGGAAGACGGTTACACCCTTGAAATCAAGGAATATAACGACTATGTTCTTCCAAATACTGCACTTGAAAATTCGGATATTGATGCAAACTTTTTTCAGCATATAACCTATTTAAACGACTTTAACAAGGAAAACGACACCCATCTTGTATCGGTAAGCAAGGTCCATTACGAGCCTTTTGGAATTTACGCAGGAAAGACCAAATCAATCAAGGATATTAAAAACGGTGCCGTCGTTTCAGTACCCAATGATTCTACAAACGAAGCCCGAGCACTTTTACTTCTTGAAGCACAAGGTCTTATAAAATTAAAAGACGGCGTAGGACTGAAAGCGACAAAATTAAGCATAGTAGATAACCCTAAAAATATTGAAATAAAGGAAATCGAGGCGGCACAGATAGTACGCTCTTTACCTGATGTTGATATTGCGGTTATTAACGGAAACTATGCCATTGAGGGCGGTCTTAAAGTAAGAAACGCTTTGGCGGTTGAGGCGACCGACTCACAGGCGGCAGAGTATTATGTAAACGTCATAGCCGTAAAGAAAGGCAATGAGAACCTGCCTAAAATAAAGGCTCTTAAAGAGGCTGTTGAAAGCGAAAAAGTAAGAGAATTTATGGAAGAGACCTATGACGGTGCAGTAGTTCCGTTATTTTAAATAGATATAAAATCAATCGGCAGTCAGGTATTCCTGACTGCCGATTTTCTATCTTGAAACAGTAACATTATTAAAGGTAATTTTAAAACGCTCGTTTGGTATTTCGAGCGATAAGGGCAGACCCGTCGGCGAAAAATAAAAGGTATAATCATTACCGTCTGTCTTACCTTTAAGTTCGCAGTTTTTTTCACCCTTTTTCGCCTTTGCTACCTCCTCATCATCTATGTCGGTCAATATATCATAGACTGTCTGTATTACGTTGCCCATAGGAAAAGAGCCTGTTTTCGGCTCGTAAACGAGTCCCCAAAACTCTGCCGTTGCCTTTTCACCGTCAAATTTAAGTTTAAGACCTTTTATATCTTCTGGGGACGTGACATAAGCCGTCATAACGTCCTCTTTGTCAATGCTTACAGAACATTCATACTTTTCGTTATGATAGTTTATAACCGCATCAAACGATATACCGTCGGTAACTGGTTTCACCTCGCTTACCCCCGTACAACCGCAGATAAACAAAACCGTTATGCACAAACTTATGAATATTCTTTTCAAGAAAGACCACTCCTGATTAGGCTGATGAGAGTCAGCCTAAATTAATCGGACAGTGTTCTTAATTCCTCTATTATATCACTCGGCAAAAGCGAATTTTGGGTGAGCCTGTTTGCCGCAAGGTCACCTGCCTTACCGTGAAGCCAAACGGAAGATAACGCCGAATTAAGTGCGTTTTCTCCCTTTGCAAGTCTTGCAACTATCATTCCCGAGAGTACGTCACCGCTGCCGCCCGTAGCCATACCTGCGTTGCCCGTAGTGTTAAAAAACACACGTCCGTCAGGTGCGGCAACTATTGTGTTGGCACCTTTAAGCACCAAAACGCAGTCATTTTGCATTGCAAACCGTTTAGCATACAAACATCGGTTGCTTTCTATATCCTTTACGTCGGTACCGCAAAGTCTTGCCATTTCCGCAGGGTGCGGAGTCAATATAACAGGGGCTTTTACTGTCCTTATTATATTTATGTCTTTCGATACCGCATTTATTCCATCTGCATCTATTATTACGGGAATATTTGCAATCTGCAAAGTCCTTTTTACAAGTTTTTTTGCTTCTTCGCTTTTTCCTATACCGCAACCTATCAAAAGAGCGTCGCTTTCATCAATAAGCGACTTTAAAGTGTTATCGTCAATTACCATAGCACCGTTTTGCGAGGTGGAAACAGGTACGGTTACCGCTTCGGGCAGAGCGGTACAAAGTGCAGTATAATTCCGCTCACAAACGACTGACTTTACTATTCCGACACCGCTTACAGCACACGCCCTTGCCGAGAGTATCTGTGCTCCGCACATACCGTAACTTCCGCAGATTAAAAGTGCAGTGCCGTAGGTACCCTTATGTGAATTTTTAAGTCTTTTTTTAACCGTCGGCCTAGGTACCGTAAGATAGGAATATTCTTTTATCTTAACACCTATATCCGCCACTTCTACCTCTCCGCAATACTCCGATGCATTCGGCAGTACAAAACAGGGTTTAAGTGCTATAAAGGTTACCGTATAGTCTGCTTTAAAGGCTTTTTTACATTCTCCGCTGTCGCACACTACACCGCTAGGTACGTCTATTGCAATCTTTACGGCACCCGATAAATTCATACAATCTACCATTTCGGCAGTTTCCCCTAAAAGGCTCCCTTTAAATCCCGTTCCGAAAAGTGCATCAATAATTATATCGTTTTCTTTGGGAAGTGAATTTACCATTTTAAGACCGTCTGTCATATATAAAAACGATTTTGCCGTATCAGTCTTTGGTGTACCTTGCGGGAAGCACACCGTAACAAATGCTCCCGATTTTGAAAGTTTATCTGCAACGACTATTCCGTCTCCGCCGTTATTACCGTTACCGCACACAACGGTTATATTTTTGCCCTTGACGTCATACCTTTGCATTATTTTTTCTGCGGCAGACCTACCTGCATTTAACATTAACTGTTCAAATGAAAAAGTGCCGCTTGCTACGGCACTTTCCTCTGCCGTTCTTATTTGTGACCTTGTAAGTATCTTCACGGCAACACTATTCTCCTTTAAACGCACTGTTTGATATGAATTTCGGAACAAATTTGACTATTGCTCCCCTAATCCTATCGTTTGGCGAAAATACGATAAGTTCGTTTCCCTTGCCCTCTTTGCTGACTACCATAAAATACGCCGACGGGTCGTTTTCGTTACACGCAATAACCGTCTTGCTGTAATTCCCGACAGGCTTTGCATTCATATTGTATTTTTCTATTCTTTCAACGTTTGCAAGTTCAAAACTCGTCATTCGCTTACGGGAACTTTTTGCCGTTATCTTATCAACATCCATAGTTCCGTTGGTTATTATATATTCATACTCTACCGAAAGAAGCCCTGTAAGTTTGAACGCTCCGTAAAACGCACCGAATATCAGAAGAAGTGCCAAAAATGTAAATGAACTGCCAAAAAGAAAAATAAAAACAAGTGCCGAAACCGCAAACGCCAAAACCCATATGCCGATAAGCAAAAGCAAGGTTTTTGCAGTCTTATTAATCGACACAATTTGTTCGAAAAAAGTGTCCATAACAGTATCTCCCTATTGAAATATACTTTATTTTATTATATAATTATTAAAATTGCAAGTATTTGGAGTGAAAAAATGAAAAAAAACGATTCATCACTTATCTGGGTAATAAGGCGTTGCAAAAAATTTATACCTGCCCTTGCCGTTACAACTCTTATTAATATTGCGTCATCATTATTATTAATCCTGCTTGCAAGAATATCAAAAGATGTTATTGATTCTGCAAGTGGTGATGCGTCCATAAAAATATCTATGGGTGCTGTGTTGCTGTTTTCTATAATAATACTTCAAATAGTGCTTGACTCGGTACTTTCTATGATTAATGTCCGAGTTATATATAAGGTTATAATTTCAATAAGAAATTATATGTTTTCGGCAATAGTACATAAAAAATATCCCAAACTTTTCACTCATCATTCGGGAGACCTTTTAAACCGTTTTGCTTCGGACGTTGACCAAGTAGCCTCATCGTTTATGAGTATCATACCGAGCGTTGCCGCAATGCTGACTAAAATAATCGTAGGAATTTGGGCATTGGTTGCACAAAACTATATACTGGGAATTATAGTCATTTTCGTGGGTTGCATACTTCCTATGTGCGGTCGGTTTATAAGCAAAAAATACAAAGATTTGCACAAGCAAGTTCAAAAAACCGAAGGTCAGACCCGTTCTTTTATGCAGGAATGTTTTGCCAATATAGTGGTTGTCAAAACCTTTGTAAGCGAACTGCCGATACTTAAAAAACTAAACGAATATATGTCTGAAAACTTGAAAATAAGAATTAAACAAAATTTAGTGTCGGTATTTTTTCACGCCTGCCTTTATTCTATGTTCACTTTCGGCTACTACGCCGTACTCGTTTGGGGTGCCGGACAGATTGCACTGGGTGCCATTACATACGGTACTTTAAACTACTTTTTACAGTTGGTATCAATACTTCGTACACCTTTGCAAAATGTATCGGGAATTTTTCCGAGATATTATGCGATGTTGGCATCGGCAGAAAGACTTATGGAACTTGAAAACATAGAAGATGAACCGCCTGTTTTCAAAGATGAAAAATTAGAAACATTAAAGAAATCGTTTGAAAAAATCAGTATTAAAAATCTTGCTTTTGCCTATGAGGACGAAATTATACTTAAAAACTGTACCTTTGATATACCGAAAAATAAGATTACTGCGATAACGGGAGAATCGGGAAGCGGTAAGAGTACGCTGTTTAAGGTTATTTTGGGACTGTATGAGCCTACGGGCGGAAGTATAACCATAAATGACGATATAAACATAGACGCATCTACACGTGGTATGTTCTCCTACGTTCCGCAGGGAAATATGATATTATCAGGTACAATAAGGGATAACTTAACCCTTTATGATGATAGTATAAGCGAAGAAAGGATAATACAGGCAACCAAGGCGTCCGTTATTTACGACTTTATTAAAACCCTGCCCGACGGTTTTGAAACGAAACTTTCGGAGAGAGGTGCAGGACTTTCGGAAGGGCAGATACAACGTCTTTCAATAGCCCGTGCATTGCTTTTTGACGCACCGATACTGTTGCTTGACGAATCAACCTCCGCACTTGACGAACAGACCGAAACGCAACTTCTTTCAAACATTAAACATATGACCGATAAAACGGTACTGTTTATAACACACAGAAATACCTCCATTTCGGTTTGCGACCATATAATTCACGTTGAGGGAAAACATTTTGAAGTGAAATTATAAGACATAAAAACGGATTATCAGCAAAATGCAGATAATCCGTTTTTTAATTTTATATCAATTATTCTTCACTGAAAATAACGGTTACATCAGGATGAAGTTGTAAGATTGAAGCAGGTACCATCGGGTCGATAGGACCGAAGAATGCCTTCTCCACAATATCTTTCTTTGCCTTGCCGTTTGCTACCAAAAGAATTTTCTTTGCCTGCATAATGGACATCATACCCATTGTAATGGCGGTTTTCGGAACGTCCTCTTCTTTTTCAAAGAAACGTGCGTTTGCCTTAATGGTTGACTCGTCAAGTTTTACCTCGTGGGTAGCCTTTACAAAATACTTGTCAGGCTCGTTAAAACCGATATGACCGTCAAGACCTATTCCTAAAAGTTGAAGGTCGATACCGCCGAGTTCCTTTATCATATTATCATATGCTTCGCCCTCTGCCTTTAAATCTTTTGCAAGACCGCTCGGTACAAAGGTTTTTGACTTATCAATGTTAACGTGATTAAAAAGGTTGTCATTCATAAAATAGCGGTAACTCTGGTCGTTAGTGCCGTCAAGACCTACATACTCGTCCAAATTAACCGAAGTAACGGTTGAAAAATCAATTGTGCCCTCTTTGTTGTACTTGATAAGTTGCTTATAAGTGCCGACAGGCGAAGAACCGGTTGCCAAACCAAGTACGCATTTAGGTTTATTGATGATTTGTGCAGCAATAATATCAGCCGCTTTTTTGCTGAGTTCCTCATAGGTTTTTGTTACAATGTAATTCATAAATTTTATCCTTTCAAAAAATTATTTTCTTCTTTCAACGATATTGTCAAGCGATTTTACTATACAATCTGACGGTATAACGCCCCTTAAAGCCGTCAGTGGATAAACTGATGTGTTTTTACCTATTACCGTACCGGGATTTACTACACACCCACAGCCAATATCCGCCTCATCTGCCAAAATACCGCCGATTTTTCTAAGTCCCGTTTCAATATCTGTATCGCCGTGAATAACTACGGGTTTACCGTCCGATTTAAGATTGGAACAGATAGAACCTGCACCCATATGTGCGTGATTTCCGAGAACGGAATCCCCTACGTAATTATAATGCGGTACCTGCACCTTGTCAAGAAGTATACAGTTTTTAAGTTCGGTGGAATTACCTATTACACAGTTACTTCCCGTAATAACACTGCCTCTTATGAAAGCACCGGGTCTTATTTCGGTACCGTGACCGATAATCGTAGGTCCCTCGATTGTGGCGGTAGATGCTATCTTTACGTCCTTACCTATCAGTACGCCCTCTTTAAGTTCGGTAAAATCAGGCATACCCATTTCGATTAAAGAAAGTATTAATTCCTTTATTTTCGGCAACATTTCCCAAGGGTACTCATTAGAACTGAATAAGTGCTTTAAATACGGAACGTTACACTCATAGAGTTCAGACGTCTTTACGCATTTAGTCATTACAATGTCCTCTTTCTTTTACAACTTTTGCAATCATATCGGCATATTTAACACACAATTCCTTAGTTTCGCTCTCAATCATAATACGGATAACGGGCTCTGTACCGCTTTGACGAAGTAACGCTCTGCCGGCACCGTTAATCAGTTTTTCAACCTCATCGACTTCGGCTAAAACCTCGCTGTCGTTCATAACTGCCGATTTATCCTTAACACGCATATTGTAAACGTATTGAGGATAAAGCATAACGGGTTCTGCAAGTTTGCCGAGTGATAATTTTCTGTCGCAAATTTCTTCTGCCAACATAATAGCAGTAAGTATACCGTCACCCGTAGTTGCATATTTTTTGAGAATAATATGACCCGACTGCTCTCCGCCTATGCTGAAATCTTTTTCCTGCATACATTCATAAACGAAACGGTCACCGACTTTCGTCTGCTCACACTCAATACCAATCTTTTTAAGAGATGCAAAGAAACCGCTGTTTGACATAACGGTTGCAACAACTGTATTTCCGTTAAGCATACCTCTTGACTTTAAACGGTTTGCAAGTATATACATAATGCAGTCACCGTCTATTTCCCTGCCGTTTTCGTCAACCGCAATACAACGGTCGGCATCGCCGTCGAAGGCAAAGCCTACGTCAAGATGCTTTTCTTTTACCAAATTACAGAGATTTTCTATATGAGTAGAACCGCAGTTGGTGTTAACATTTAATCCGTCAGGCTCGTTGCCTACTATGACTGTCTGTGCACCGAGTGCGTCGAAAACCGCTTTTGCTATCATCCAAGATGCACCGTTTGCACAGTCGATACCTATTTTGAGATTTTTATAAGAGTTAGACGCAAGAGAAATTAAATATCCTACATATCTGTTTCTTCCCGAAACATAGTCAATTATACAACCTATTCTTTCTCTGCGTGCAAGCGGTAAATCTTCGCTTTGTACTCCAAGCAGACCTAAATTGCCGTCTATATAAGCCTCAATAAGAGCGGTGGTATCATCGTCAAGTTTTTCGCCGTAGCGGTTAATAACCTTAATTCCGTTATCATAGAACGGATTGTGCGAAGCGGTAATCATAATTCCGCAGTCAAACTCGTCCTGACGTGTAACGTAAGAAACGCTCGGCGTAGTAGTAACGTGGAGCATATATGCATCCGCACCCGAGGCGGTAATACCTGCAACAATTGAGTATTCAAGCATATAACTTGAACGGCGTGTATCCTTACCTATAACTATACGGGGACGGTATCCTGAATTTTGACATCCCGAAAGTGCGGAAGAATAATACCAACCTAAAAATCTGCCTACCTTATACGCCTGCATAGACGTCAAATTAAGGTTGGCCTCGCCTCTGAAACCGTCAGTACCGAAATATTTATTTTTTACGCCCTCGCCCGACTTTTCACGGTTGATTGTAATTTTGTCGTAAAGTAATTCGTCTGCCGAAATATTAAAAAGTTCGCAAATTTGTAAAACCTTATCAATTTGAGGAAGTGCTTGGTCCATTTCCCATTTAGAAACCGATTGTCTTGAAACCGACAGTTTATCCGCCAATGTTTCCTGTGACATATTAGACGTGCTCCTAAGATGAGTAATCTTTTCGCCGATAGTCATAACATTCTCCTTTAAATTTTAGTCAGGAATACACCTGTAATTTTAATAATACAACATTACACATCTCAATACAAGCAACAAAACATTGATTTTTTTCGCAACCCACAGTTGCCAAAATTCTAAAATCTTCAAATTAAAACGAAAATTTTAAATTAAAATTTTGAAAAATGTAAATTAATGTTTACTTAATGTTATTTGTTAAGCAAATAAATGGCAAGATTTAGGTAACCTGCAAAAGTGACCCATAATAAATACGGTATTTGCAAAAGCCCTGCCGTTTTTGAAATTTTAAAGAAACTTATAATCATTAAAAGCACAAATACCCATAAGGCGACTAAAATTGCAAAGGCAATAAGATACTGTCTGCCTATAAAAAATACGGGTGACCAGATAAAGTTTAAAAACAACTGCACACCGAAAAGTATATATGCAGTCCGCTTATCGTCATAATTCGCATCAGAATTCCATACCAAATATAACGATATTCCCATCAGTATATAAAGTATCGTCCAAGCAACAGGAAAAAGCCATGAGGGCGGGGCTAGTGGCGGTTGATTTATAGTTTTGTAAACCATCATATCAGAACCCGTAATCAACGCCGAAAGTCCACCTGCTAAAAGAGGTATAAGTAAACTTATAATCAGTCTTTTTAAGTTAAAATGTAAAATCATAAAATATCTACCGCCTTTTTGTATTGTCACTTATATTCTATGATTTTTATACACCAATTATTAAAAAGACAATAAAAACGGATTGTCAAAAGGCGTATTCTGAAAAAACAAACATATAATTATTGCCAAACGAAAAATTGTATGTTATAATGTACTTGCGACACAATTGCATATTGTTTAGTACCGAACAGGTGTATTTTTATTTTGGTAAAAATGCACTTCTTTGTGTTTTGCACTTGTTCGGTGTCAAAGCAATTGTGTCGCAGCAATCGAAGTTGTGCGTTTTTCGGTGCGTGGCTTCGGTTACGCACTTTTTTAATTTTTGCAGGTGAAAAATATCTTGTAAAAAATAAACCGTTATGCTATAATAAGCGTACCACACAAAATTAAATATGTATTGTCTCGATGTGTATATTTTTATCTCTTGGTAAAAATGTATACTCTATTTAAGCATATCGAGATTATGCATATATTTTGTGTGGTAACAAAACGGAGTCATACATTTTTCGGTGCGTGACTTCGGTTACGCACTTTTTTAATTTTTGCAGGTGGTAAAAATGGAATGTCTTAATAATTTTTGTATTTACGGGAAAGATAACGAATGTATGCTTGATGAAATAGAACTTGATATTAACGGCAGTTGTGCGTCGTGCATTTATCCCAATATACCGACACAAATATTAGAACACGAAAAAGAAAAATTAAGAAAAAGATACGAAACGGATATGCACAGATAACATTATAAAACATAAAAATTCTTGACAAAATATTTCTTGCCTGCTATAATAAAAACAGAAAGGCTACTACATAGACGGTTAGCCCTCAAATGTGATTAGAAATAACCGCACTTTTAAAGGCTGGGCGGTTATTTCTTTTTTGTCATTATATTTTTGCTCAAAATGCTTGTCACCTTTGTAAAAAGGTGAAAACATCAATTCAAATTTATCAACAGATCCGCAATTTTTACATTTGAACATTTTATTCATCCTCCTTATTTTTCTTTGAGGATTTTTTAGTTGCGACTTTGTCTGTTTTAAAATCTTCCTCTATTAATTTATACCATTTTGTGCACATAATTGCCCTTATTGGAAGTGTAAAGCCCATTACCATTGCGCCAATAGCTGAAATAATTATTCCCATTGAAATTTGTAAAGTATTTAATTTTATTTTATCTATTCTTATATTACCTAAATAATAATTATCATTAACATTTATACTAATATTATTATCATGTCCGCTATGGTATGCTCATGTACAAATGACATATCAATAGATACACATGAGATTCTGCATGGTGT
>CALGCE010000191.1 GCA_937884625.1 uncultured Clostridia bacterium | reverse complement strand
TCCTTTTCTATATGCCAATAGTATAGTTCATAATATTAATTTATTTTACAAAATCACAGCCGTATTTTCTGTGGCAAGCTCTTTGATTTTCAAAAAGTTTTGATGTCAGGGGCGGAGGCAGAAACGGTATCAATCAGGGTACGGTTTTAAGTGAAAAGGATAAAATAATAAATTTTTGGAGTAATTTATGAATTGGACGGAAATTACGGTAACGGTACCGCTTGAAAAAACAGATGAAGCATCGGCAATTGCCAATATGACGGTACCTTACGGTATTTATATTGAAGATTATTCAAATCTTGAACAGGATGTTTTGGAAATTGCTCACGCCGACCTTATTGACGAAGATTTAAGGGCAAAAGACAAAACTCATTCTGTAATACACATTTATATTTCGGAATGTGACAATGCTACCGAAGCAATTGCTTTCTTAAAAGAGCGTTTAAAGGTCGCAGATATTGACTGTGAAATTAAAAACGTTACTGTTGACGATTCTGATTGGAATGAAAATTGGAAAAAATATTTTAAAGCATTCGAAATAGGGGAAAAGTTGGCAATTTGTCCGAGTTGGGAAACGTATGATAAAGGCAGCACAAGAACGGTAATAAGTTTAGACCCCGGTGCCGCTTTCGGAACAGGCGGACACGCAACAACCTCGCTTTGTCTTGAAATACTTGAAAAGGCAGTCAGCAGTGAAAAGACCTTGCTTGATATAGGTACGGGAAGCGGTATACTGTCGGTTGCATCTGCACTGCTCGGTATAAATAACGCCGTCGGCGTTGATATTGATGCCCAATCGGTAAAAACTGCAAAGGAAAATGCAAAGCAAAACGGTGTTAGTGATAAAACCGAATTTATCGTGGGCGACCTTGCAGAAAAAATATCGGACAAATATGATATAGTCTGTGCAAATATAGTAGCCGACGTTATAATAAGGCTTTTTGATAATGTATCTGATTATATGAAAAAGGACGGTCTGCTTATTGTATCGGGTATAATTGATATGAGGGCAGATGAGGTTGAAAAAAGTGCCGTTTCACACGGATTTAAGATAATTGAAACCCGTATAAAAGAGGAATGGCGTGCATATATTCTAAAAAAACAATCGGAGGAAAATTAATGCTTGAATTTGAGCAACTGAAACTTCGTCTTACTGCAAACGAACAGGAAATTACTGATTTGCGTGATGCGATAGGTTATGACCGGCTAAATAGAGAAATAGAAGAACTTGAACAAAAATCTTCGGCACCTGATTTTTGGGATAATCTCGAAGCATCACAAAAAATATTGCAAAAGACGGGAAAACTTAAAAATAAGGTTGAGCAGTATGATAAAATAAATTCGTCTTATGATGACCTTTTGGTTTTAATTGATATGGGCGATGAGGAAGGCGACCTCTCATTAGTTGAAGAGATAACCGCTAATATTGATGAACTTGAAGGTATGCTTTCATCACTTCGTTTGCAAACACTTTTAACGGGAGAGTATGATACAAATAATGCCATTCTTACCTTTCACGCAGGTGCAGGCGGTACAGAGGCTATGGATTGGGTGCAGATGTTGGTGCGTATGTATACCCGTTGGAGTGAACGTCACGGATTTAACGTTAAGGTTCTTGACTTTCTTGACGGCGACGAGGCGGGCTTAAAAAGTGCCACAATGCTGATAGAGGGCGAAAATGCATACGGTTATTTAAAAAGCGAGTCGGGTGTTCACAGGCTTGTAAGGGTATCTCCGTTTGACGCTTCGGGAAGACGGCATAGATCATTTGCTTCAATAGAAGTAATGCCTGAAATAAGTGACGACATTGAAATTGAAATCAAAGAAGAAGATATTAAAATGGACGTTTTTCGCTCTTCGGGGGCCGGCGGTCAGCATATAAATAAAACCTCGTCGGCGGTACGTCTTACGCATATTCCCACAGGCATTGTTGTAGCATGTCAAAATGAACGCAGTCAGTTTCAAAACCGAGATCAGGCAATGAAGATGTTAAAATCAAAGTTGCTTGAAATTAAGGAGAGGGAACACCTTGAAAAAATTGAGGATATAAAGGGTGTTCAAAAGGAAATTGCTTGGGGTTCGCAAATAAGGTCAAGTGTCACATAGAGAGATTCACATAATTAACCTCGGTTATTTCAGCATTATGTCTTCTATCTTGTGCATTATGTTTTTAAATTTTTGTGTATTTCACTAATAATTCCTACTTTTGCATTTCAGTATGGAAAAATCTGTTGAAAAGATAAGTAATAACGATGCTTCATCGTTTAATGGAGGTGGTGGCAAGACGAGCGGTGCTGTGCATTGTTTGCTCTTGTACTATACCGGAACTTTCAACACACGATACATCACGCAAAAGCTAAAGGCTCGTCTGGAGCAGGAAGGCTGGCAAATTACCACTTACGAAATCAACCCGCTCAATAATGAGGCATTGGATTACTCCCCTTATGATATTGTGGGACTTGGTAGCCCCATTTATGGTTTTGCTGCCCCATACGCTTTTCTCCGGTTTATCCGTGCACAGAAGTTTCCTGCTGGAATGAGGGCTTTTATCTATAAGAACTCTGGTGAGACATACCATGCCAATGATGCATCGTCGAAGTATTTCCTACGTAAGTTGCGACGTGACAAGGTAATTGTGGAGAACGAGTATCACTTTGTAATGCCCTACAACATACATTTCCGTTTTGAGGATGCCTGCATTCGTGAAATGCTTGAAATGGACCGTAAGTTGATGGAAATCCTTGTATATGAGGTGACGCATCGCATTCCCAACTGGAAACCCTACAAATTGTGGCCAAGGTTTGTGTCGAGTGTAGTGGCACGTCCACAGTATATTGGTGGAAACGTCAACTCGTTTCTGTACAAGGTGGATAAGAAGAAGTGTATCAACTGTGATCTGTGCATCAAACGTTGTC
>CALGCE010000190.1 GCA_937884625.1 uncultured Clostridia bacterium | reverse complement strand
GAATGATCGCGCACTCCACGCCCATCGCCGATACTATCGGCAGTGCGACGGTGATCGAACACTTGCCGAAGCAAGATATATCCTGTATCGTTACTGCTCTTTTCATTTTAATGTGTCCCTTTTAGTTTATCTTTCAAACTGAAAATTCGTTTTCAATAGTATATTACATCCGTGCAGATTTTTCAATAGTATTTTTCACTAAAAATACATTCCGTATCCCGAAAAGGTACGTTTTTTTGTTTTCTAAATCACATCCGACAAAAAACAGACACCGTAATGATATCGGTGTCTGCTTTCGGTCATTGAACTATTTCTGTTGATTTCTATGAAGATTCTGTAAAACGAAATTACTTCAGTTCTACTTCTGCGCCTGTTGCAGCGATCTTTTCCTTCATAGCTTCAGCGTCTTCCTTGGAAGCGCCTTCCTTAACCTTACAGGGAGCGCCTTCAACCATCTCTTTTGCCTCTTTAAGACCGAGACCTGTGATTTCACGAACAACCTTGATAACCTTAATCTTTTCTGCACCTGCATTTGCAAGTACTACGTCAAATTCTGACTTCTCTTCTGCGGCTGCTGCCTCACCACCTGCGGGTGCTGCAACTGCTACTGCTGCTGCGGCAGATACGCCGAATTCCTCTTCTACTGCTTTAACAAGTTCTGAAAGTTCAAGAACGGTAAGAGTTTTTAACTCTTCAATCATAGCACTGATTTTTTCTGATGCCATTTTAATTTCCTCCAATTATTGTTTTTTAGTTTAGTTTTTTTATTTTTTATTCTGCTGCGGGTGCTTCGGCTGAATCGCCTTTATCAACGATTGCCTGTACTGCACGGGCAAATGCTGCTATCGGTGCTTGGAATGCACCAAGTACGGTAGCAAGGAGAACTTCCTTGCTCGGAAGTTTTGCAAGAGATTTGATGGTATCAAGGTCGATAATCTTACCGTCAAGGAAACCTGTCTTAATGGTAAAGTTTTCGTGGTCCTCTGCAAACTTGTCTAAAATCCTTGCGGCTGCGGTATAGTCCTCATCTGAAAGGGCTATAGCGGTTGTTCCTTCAAGAACTGACTTGATACCTTCAAGGTCTGTACCCTCAACGGCACGTCCTAAAAGTGTGTTCTTAACTACGAAGTAATTAACACCGTTTTCACGAAGTTCTTTACGAAGAGCGGTATCGTCTGCAACGGTAATACCCTTATAGTCAACTACTATACCCGTAACTGCTTTACCTATCTTTTCGGAAAGTTCTGCTACTAACTGTTGTTTTTGCTCTAAAACCTTTGCGTTTGGCAATGTGTTCACCTCCGACAAAAATAAAATGTCCACCCAAAGTAAGAGTGGACATGAAAAGACTGTTAACTTTCACGCTCACCTCGGTAGGCGGTAAACTTACGACCTTACGGTCACCTACTGTCTTTGGATATGCAACACTGTGATTATAAACTAATCTTCTTAATTTGTCAAGTGTTTTTTTGAATTTTGCGTTTTTTATAAAAAAGAGTCGGTCTGTAAGCCGAGTTCTGTCTTGCACGGTTATCTATCTCGACGCAGGATTACTCCTTACGCTCAAGCCACTTTTCACGGCACATCGGGCAAATGTATAGCCGTAGTCAGTGTTGCTCCGAATAGGGTTTACAGGACTGTACCGTCTCCGGTCAGTCGGTGAGCTCTTACCTCGCCTTTCCACCCTTACCAAAATACTTTGGCGGTATATCTCTGTTGCACTCTCCCTGAGGTCACCCTCGGCGGCCGTTAGCCGTTATTCTGCCCTGCGGGGCTCGGACTTTCCTCAAATACAAATCGTATTCGCAACCGCACGACCGACTCTTTTTAAGTATTATATCATATATTTACCTTTGTGTCAAAGTGCTGTTTGCGGAATAATATATGATATAAGGTAAAATTTTGGGTTTTGGGGGAGTTTTTATGCAAATTACATATCCAAAGTATTTTTTAGGTGCCAATTCCTGTGAGGGATTTGTTTCGCATTTTTCGGACAGTTATATTGCAGGTGAGGGTTGGAAAGCGTATATAATAAAGGGCGGTCCGGGGACCGGAAAATCGTCTTTTATGAAGTATATGGCATCAAAAGCACAACAAAGCGGTCTTGGCGTTGAACTTTGCGTTTGCAGTTCCGACCCTGATTCTCTTGACGGAATAATAATAAAAGATATAAAAACCGTCTTTCTTGACGGCACTTCCCCACACGTAGTAGAGCCTAAATATGCAGGAGCGTGTGAAGAAATAATAAATTTAGGTGAATTTTGGGACGGCAGGAAGTTAGCAGAAAAACAAAAAGAAATTATTGATACAACAAACAAAAATAAACGTTTGCACAAAGCAGTATCGGGTTATCTTT
>CALGCE010000189.1 GCA_937884625.1 uncultured Clostridia bacterium | reverse complement strand
GGTGAGCGCGCCAAGCAGAAGCTCGCAGAGGCGAACCTGCGTCTTGTCGTCTCCATCGCCAAACGCTACGTCGGCCGCGGAATGCTCTTCCTCGACCTTATTCAGGAGGGCAACCTCGGACTTATGAAGGCCGTTGAAAAGTTCGATTATCAGAAGGGCTATAAGTTCTCGACATACGCCACATGATGGATAAGACAGGCGATAACACGCGCCATCGCAGACCAGGCAAGAACTATACGCATTCCCGTTCATATGGTAGAAACGATAAACCGTCTTAAAAAGGTGCAAAGCCAACTTCTTCACGAAAACGGTTACGAGCCGAGCGAGGAACTGATAGCCGAAAAAATGGATTTACCCGTTGAAAGGGTAAGGGAAATTATGAGGGTGGCACAAGAGCCTGTTTCTATGGAAACGCCGATAGGTCCCGAAGAAGATTCCCGTCTTATGGATTTCATTCGTGACGAGGACGCATTAGCCCCCGACGATGCCGCACTCAAAACCATAACAAATGAGGATATTGACACCGTACTTCACACACTTACACCGAGAGAAGAAGCGGTAATAAGACTTCGTTTCGGTCTTAAAGACGGCAGATGCCATACCCTTGAAGAGGTGGGCTCGGAATTTAACGTAACGAGAGAGCGTATCCGTCAAATCGAGGCAAAGGCACTGAGAAAATTGCGTCACCCCGTAAGAAGTAATAAGTTTAAAGAAAGATGAGAGAATAATTTTTATGACCTTCACATATAAAACTAATGGCGTATGTTCAAGATTTATTGATATTGAAATTGAAGACGATATACTTATTTCGGTAAAATATACGGGCGGTTGTCATGGAAATCTTCAAGGAATATCAAGGCTTGTAAAGGGTATGAAAGTTGACGACGTAATAGAAAAATTACAGGATATTAAGTGCGGATATAAAGATACTTCCTGCCCTGCACAGTTGGCGTTGGCATTAAAAGAGTATAAGAATGCAAAGGGTGATTAGGGTGTGCTGTGATAACGATATAAAAATAGCGG
The DNA here is from genome assembly GCA_937884625.1 of uncultured Clostridia bacterium. Classification (GTDB taxonomy): domain Bacteria; phylum Bacillota; class Clostridia; order Oscillospirales; family Acutalibacteraceae; genus UBA737. The sequence continues at coordinate 3,106 of CALGCE010000189.1, read as the reverse complement.
GCGATAAGCCTTCCGTTGATATAAAGCGTAACCGTCTTGCAAACGGCGATACGGCAAAGCCCAACAGCGAAAGGGTACAGTGGGCTAAAAAAATCGGCAGAGAGGTTGCCGAAAAATTTATTAATGACGCAAACACTCAAAGCGAAAACACAGGCGACTACAATATGTTACTTCAAAGAAGACTGCTGTTGTCCTTTACGGCAACGGTCGGATTTGAGCAGTATATAGAAGACGATACGCTTTCAGGTATGGCACAAAAAAGTTTTCTCGATACCCTTAAAAAGAATAACAGCGAACTTTATAAATCTTCGTCCGATACAGGTGCGTTTTCGTTTTATTACCTTGCCTACCGCAGAGGGCAGGACACCGAACGCAGAATGGGACAAACCTTTGCAATGCTCTGTTCTCACGACGGCGACCCGATATTCCAAGAACTCGGCGAGGCGTTATACTGTTGGTTTTCGTCGGTAGTACGAAAAACGGTATCACAGTTTCAAGATATAAACGCATAATTGCATAAATTATCCCCCACCGTCATAATCTTTACGGAAGGGGGATTTTTTATGCCATCTATTTATCTTAGTCCGTCAACACAGGAGTTTAATCCTTATGTAATAGGGGGAAATGAAGAATACTATATGAACCTTATAGCAGATGCGATGGAGCCGTATCTTTACGCTACGGGTATAGACTTTACAAGGAATACTCCGCAGATGACCGCCGCATCTTCGATAACCGCATCAAATGCAGGAAATTACGATTTGCATTTGGGACTTCACTCAAACGCAACCGCCGCAGGTGACGGCAGGGTGCGTGGCAGTGAGGTGTACTACTATCCCACGAGCGTCAAGGGAAAACGAGCCGCCGAAATAGTTGCAAACAATTTGCAGGAGATTTATCCCGTACCAAACGGGGTAAGAACAATACCCACCACCTCGATAGGCGAGGTAAGAAGGACCAGAGCGCCGAGTGTATTTATCGAGTTTGCCTATCACGATAACTACGAAGACGCTGTATGGATAAGGGATAATATAAATACAATAGCAAGAAATGTGGTAATTTCACTTGCCGACTACTTCGGAATACCTTTCAGAGAACCGACTTAAAAGAGTTTCTAGTTTTTAGTTTTTAGTTTCTAGTAGGGGCGAACTGTGTTCGCCCGTCTAGCATCTGTTTTTATAACATAATTTTAAAAGTACAGGTGTGATAAGTGCCGCTACAACAACGCACAAAACTATCGCTGGAAAAACCTTTTGGTCGATATATCCTGCATTAATTCCCTTTTGTGCAACCATTAATGCGACCTCTCCACGTGCCACCATACCCACACCCACCGTAAGGGAATCACGTTTATTCATCTTGCAAATTCTTGATGCCAAACCGCAACCTACAATCTTGGTTATAACCGCCATAAAGATAAGAACTACCGCAAAGATGAGTATGTGTATATTAAATCCCGAAAGGTTGGTTTTTAGACCTATACCTGCAAAGAATACGGGCGAAAAGAACAGATACGATGCAACGGTCACCTTTTTTGCAATATACTGACGCATATCGGTAAGGTTGCAAAGAATAACACCTGCAAAATATGCACCCGTAATGTCGGCAACGCCGAAAAGTTTTTCGGCACAGTACGCCATAATAAAGCAGAACGCCAACGCCCACACCGCAATCCTTCTTTTGTACTTATGGTGCAGTGATATTGAAATACGCTTGAAAAGTTTGTAGACCAAAAATCCGACTACCAAAGTAAACACAAAGAAAAGCAGTATTTTTAATACCACAACGGCAGGTTTTACAGAGGAGTCACCTAGTCCGCTTAAAACGCTTAAAACCACTATGCCTATAATATCGTCTATTATTGCCGCCGAGAGGAGTGTAGTACCTACGGCGGTTTTTAATTTGCCCATTTCGTTAAGTGTTTCAACCGTTATACTAACCGATGTTGCCGCAAAAACCACACCGACAAAAGACGCTCTCATAAAGTTTTCAAAATTAAGTGCGTTCCCGAAAAACAGCAAATAAACCCCGCCACAGCCTAAAATCGGCACAAAAACGCCGAGTAATGCTATAAGGCAGGATTTAAAACCCGTATTTTTAAGTTCGTTTATATCGGTATCGACACCTGCCGTAAACATAAGCATTATTACGCCTATTTCGGAGGTTTTAAGCAGAAAATCCGACTCTTCAAGTATACCGAAACCGCTTGGTCCTAAAAGTATACCTGCAAGAATAGCACCTACAACCTGTGGCAGATGTACCTTTGCGGTAACTATACCGAAAATTTTTGTAAATATAAGTATTAAAGCAAGAGCAAGTAAAAATTCGTATGATTTCATTTTTTTATGTATGATATAATTTTTTCGTTTGGTATTTCGGCTCACAGGTCATATTTACACCGAGTTTTCTGAAAGTTTGTTCGTCTACACGGGAGAGAATGACCGTTGAATGTGCTTCAAGACCTTTTAGTTTTCCTATACCGTCAAGTGCTTTTTTTGCTATTTCATCGGTAGCCGCACAAATTGAGAGTGCTATAAGCAGTTCGTCAACGTGAAGACGTGGATTGTGATTTCCCAAAACACCCGTCTTCATTCTCTGTATCGGCTCTATTATGGTAGGCGATAAAAGTTGTATTTCGTCGGGTATACCCGTAATCTCTTTAAGTGCGTTTAAAAGCATTGAAGACGCCGCACCCAAAAGTGAAGAAGTCTTACCCGTTATTATTCTGCCGTCGGGGAGTTCAAGTGCGGTAGCAGGTGCACCCGTCAGTTCCGCTTTTTTGATTGCGGCGTTTACTACCGGACGGTCATTTACCGTTATTCCCATTATGTTCATAAGAAGTTCTATTTTAGAAACCTCACTCTGTTCGCCCATACCCTGACGCACCGAACAAATGGCACTGTAATATCTTCTTATGATTTCCTGCTTTGCCGCATCTTCTACCGCCTTATTGTCGCTGATGGCAAAACCTGCCATATTAACACCCATATCGGTAGGACTTTTATAGGGCGATTCTCCCATAATCCTTTCCATCATTGCGTTAAGAACGGGAAAAATCTCAATGTCACGGTTATAGTTGACAGCCGTCTTTCCGTGAGAGATCGGA
>CALGCE010000188.1 GCA_937884625.1 uncultured Clostridia bacterium | reverse complement strand
AAAGAGATTGGTGTTAAAATATGCAAAATATCAGCTAAAACAGGAGAAGGAATTGAAAATTTAATATATAATATAAAAATAAATACAAAGATAATGGAATATACTTCCTATGACTACAAAAATGTGAAATACAGAGTGCATATATCTATGAACTTTATGCCCTGCGATACAGTACAGAATTGCCCCCACACTGTATGATATACCGCCTGTAAGCAGGAGCCAAAAGCCGTTTTTAGGTATTGCGGATATTGCGGTTTTACCCGGTATTACTATGCACCAACCGAGTGCAAGATAGCAAATAACCGAAAAAACATTGTACTTTTTAAGGTCTATTGCATTAAGCGTTATACCAAGTGCGGACACACCCCAAACCACGCCGAAAATTATCCAACCGAGAGCGGGATTTTTTTCTCTTAATGCACACAGTGCAATAGGTGTGTAGGTCCCTGCTATTAGAATAAAAATGGTACAGTGGTCTATTATCTGCATAACCTTTTTTGCGGTTTTTGGAATAAGTCCGTGGTATATGCTTGATACACAGTATAAAACAACCATTGAAAAACCGAATATAAACGAACTTACTATACTGTAAGCGTTTCCGCTCAAAAAAGACTTTATTACGCAACTTACAAGAGCAATTATGCCGAATGCACCGCCGACGATATGGCTTACCATATTAAATATTTCTTCGCCTTTGGTATAATCTGGCAGACCTCTGTCCTTTAATTTTGTGCGTTTCATTTTTAATATTATTGCCTTTCGAGGAGTTTTTTCATCATATCGGGTCCGTGTTCTACAAATATCCCTGTTGCAGATGCATACTTTTCGGTAAAACTTGAAACACCGTTTTGTGACTTTCTGCTGTCATATATCATATACGGTACAGGCTCAGATGAATGGGTTTTAATATCAAGCGGTGTCGGGTGGTCGGGCATAATCAGTATTCTGTAATCGTCGCCACAACCGTCAAGATAATCAAGCACAGGCTTTAAAGCACGGTTTTCAATAAGTTCTATTGATTTTATCTTATTAAGTGCCTCTCCTCTGTGACCGCATTCGTCGGGTGCTTCAAAGTGCAGATATACTAAATCATAGCCGTCTTTAAATGCCTTGATACCTGCCTCTGCCTTTCCTTCGAAATTAGTGTCAAGGTAGCCTGTTGCACCGTCAACATCGGGGGTAAGCATACCAGAACACTTGCCTATACCTTTGAGCAAATCAACGGCACTGACAACACAACCGCTTACACCGTTTTTATTCTTAAAGTTTTCAATTGCAGGTTTCGTGCCCTCGCCCCAAAGCCAAATAGAGTCTGCCGTATTAAGACCCTTTTTACGTCTTTCAATATTTACGGGGTGGTCTTTAAGTATATCATAACTCTTTTTCATAAGTTCTATCAGCGGTTTGGCATTCGGCGATTTGCTCAAATAGTTTCCTATTACTTTTCGGCTTATATCGTGCGGCGGTGTCA
>CALGCE010000187.1 GCA_937884625.1 uncultured Clostridia bacterium | reverse complement strand
ATGCATCAAAAATTGATGTCAGATTTGCTTTCTGTTTTCCTGATACATATGACATAGGAATGTCACATCTCGGAATGAAGATACTCTATTCGCAGTTTAACAAGCGTGACGATATATGGTGTGAGCGTGTTTTTGCCCCGTGGACAGACTTTGAAAAGGTAATGCGTGAAAACGACATTCCGCTCTTTGCCATTGAAAGCAGGGACAGTATAAAAGATTTTGATTTTATCGGTTTTACGCTTCAATACGAATTGTCTTATACAAACTTAATAAATATGTTAGACCTTGCAAAGGTGCCGTTAAAGGCAAGCGAGAGAAAAGATTTATCGCCGATAGTCGTAGCAGGTGGACCGTGTACCTGTAACGCAGAGCCGTTGGCGGATTTTGTCGATATATTCTTTTTGGGCGAGGGCGAACAGTCCGACCTTGAAGTTATAGACCTTTATAAAAAGTTTAAACACAGTGGCGGTACCAAAAAAGATTTTTTAAAGGAAGCCTCAAAAATTAAGGGTGTGTATGTGCCGTCACTTTATGAGGTTTCGTATAATGCGGACGGTACCGTAAAAGAAATCACCGCCAAAGAAAACGCACCGAAACCCATAAAAAAACGCATTGAAACCGACCTTGACAGTACATATTATCCCGATAAATTCGTAGTACCGTATATCGAGATAGTACACGATAGAGCAGTTCAGGAGATATTCAGAGGTTGTATAAGAGGTTGCAGATTTTGTCAAGCGGGGTACATATACCGCCCCGTCAGGGAAAAGAGTGCCGAAACGGTAAACCGTCAGGCAAAAGCACTCTGCGAAAATACGGGGTATGATGAAATTTCCCTGTCGTCACTGAGTACCAGCGACTATACACAAATTGAGCCTATGTTGGGAACTATGCTTGACTGGACCGAAAAACAGGGTATATCACTGTCCCTGCCGTCACTGCGTATAGATAATTTTTCGCCCGAATTACTTGAAAAAATAAACCACGTCAAGAAAAGCGGACTTACCTTTGCACCCGAAGCAGGTACCCAAAGACTTCGTGACGTGATAAACAAAAACATAACCGAAGAAGAAATAATAAACACCTGCCGTACTGCGTTTGAGGGCGGATATACTTCGGTAAAACTGTATTTTATGATGGGGCTCCCCACCGAAACCGACGAGGATATAAAAGGTATTGCCGATTTGGCACAAAAAATAGTAGATACATATTATGCCCTGCCCACCAAACCAAAAGGCAAGGCGGTAAATGTGTCTATAAGTGTTTCAAATTTTGTGCCAAAACCCTTTACGCCGTTTCAGTTTCACCCGCAGATAACAAGGGACGAAATAATAAGAAAACAGCAGTATTTAAAGGAATGTATAAAAAGCCGTAAAATAACCTTTAACTACCACGAAAATAAAACGAGTTTTTTGGAGGGCGTATTTGCAAGGGGCGACAGAAGACTGTCAGAAGTTTTGCTGACTGCCTTTAAAAAGGGTTGCCGTTTTGACGGTTGGGACGAATGTTTCGACCTTGAAAAGTGGCTCGAAGCATTCAGTGAGTGCGGTATAAATCCCGAATTTTACGCAAACAGAGAACGCAGTTACGATGAAATTTTGCCTTGGGACCATCTTGATTACGGCGTTACAAAAAAATTCCTTATCTGCCAAAACGAACTTGCCAAAAAGGGCGAAACCACACCTAATTGCAGAGAAAAATGTGCGAATTGCGGTGCTAATATATTCGGAAAGGGTGTTTGCTTTGAAAAACGTTAGACTTTTTTACCGTAAAGAGGGACGCATGAAGTTTATATCCCACCTTGATATGAATAGATTTATGATAAGAACAGTCAGAAAAGCAAAACTTCCTATATGGTATACAGAAGGGTTTAATCCCCACCCGTATATAACCTTTGCACTGCCACTGTCTTTGGGACATGAAAGCAGTTATGAAATTATGGATATTCGCATTACTGACGATAATTACGGCATAAACGGAATTTGCGAAAAATTAAATGCCGTATGCCCTAAATATTTAAGGTTCTTCGACGTCTGTGAGCCGATACTTAAAACGGGTGCCGTAGCATTCGCACACTATAATATAACCTTTGACGATAATAAAAAAATACTTTCTTTGTTTAAAGAATTTTTAAACAAAGAAAGTATAATAGTTTCCAAAAAAACCAAAAAGGGCGATATAAAACAGTTTGATATACTGCCTAAAATAAAAGATTTAATATTAGAAGAAAAGGACGGCAATACATATTTAAGCCTCACACTTCCCGCCGGCTCCACCGACAACGTAAACCCCGAACTGTTAATAACCACATTCTACGAGCAAACAAACGAAAACTACTTTTGCTATTCGGTAGAACGTGACTTGATACTCGATGCAAACCTAAAACCGTTTAGGTGATTTCGTTTTTAATTCTAATTAATCTTTATTGATATGAAGTATTATTAGGAGTTTTCAGAAAAAATTTCTTGTTCGGTTTTTTCAACGTTTTGTATGTAACGACAATGCGGATATGCCGAGCAACCATAAAAAGTTTTACCTTTGTTTTCTCCTCTGCTTGCGGTTTTAAGCACCAAGTCAGAACCGCATTTCGGACATTTTAAAATTTCTGTTTCATTTTTTTCTTGTTTAATTTCATTTTGTGCTTCCGTTTTTTCTGTTGCATCTTCTTTTTCTGCATTTTTAGACTTAAAGTTTTTATTTATATTTTCTATGTGTTGCTCTTTAAGTTCTGATGTTGTCTGACTATACGGATATAATTTATCGTAAATATCTTTTATTTCGGCATTTGTAAGCATAGTGTCGGCATTGTTATTATGTATTTTTTCAAGCACCGAAAGTGACTTGTTTCTCTTAATAATATATACATTGTTGTTGCTAAGTGGGACATTTTTTAAAGTACATCGCTCAGAAAAAACAATAATTGACCATATTGGAAAAGTATTACCAATTATATTTGTAAGATTTTTTATATGTGTTTCATTTTGCTTTATCGGATTGTAAAAACGCTCTTTGTGACTTCGTCCTCTGCCCTTTGGTAGAGTTTGCGTCCATTGGTATTGGTTTTCACTCCCAAATATCCAACCACTATAATTCTTGCTTTCAAAAACAAATATCCCCCTATTTGTTAAAAGCAAAACGTCTATCTCGGTAGTTTCTCCATTTTCTTTGGGTATGTAAATATTAAAAAGAAATCTCCCCCCTGACTTTTCATAGTTTTTCAAATTTTTATAGGTTAAATACTCACCATATTTACCTGTGTCTGTATGGGTACACCAAAAAGAATTTTTTGTTAAATTATAATATGTGGTATTATAATAACAAATCATTTTAGCAATTATAACAATAGCAATTATACCTATTATTGTTAAAGAAAGCGGATTTCCGAAAATTGCCCATAATAAAACTAACGTATTATAAATTATTGTTATAATCGTGTCAAACAATAATTTCATGACATCACCTCAAACAGTAATTTTTAATATTTTAACATATGTTTTTGCCGTTGTAAAGTTTAACTGTTATATATAAAAATCCTTACATTTTTACCTTTTTCTTTGCATTTATCTATTACGTATTTGGTGCCGTGCGATTTGCCGTCCCAAAAAGCCAAAACCAAATCCGCATAATCAATAATTTGTAAATTCCGTTTAAGCGGTGCACCTCTGCCATACATTTGATATTTTGGCAAAAACACCGTTATCGGTATACCCTTATGCTTTGCGTAGTTTTATGCACATGTATCTATGCCCTTTGCACCGCCTGATACAATTTCGCTTGTATCGGGCGGTAAATATTTTCCAAATTTTTAACTTCGAGTCCTCTTGATCCTATTACTGCTACTTTCATCATGACACCTCCAAAAATAGTATACTTAAATCAAGTATACTATTATATTATAGCACAAAATAATCTTAAAATAAACTTAATTTAAGATTATTTGGAGGATGCTATGAGAAATAAGAACAATAAGCATATTGGAATTGAAGTTGATCCCGAACTTCATTATAAATTGCATTATATTTCAAAATACGAAGGACGCTCAGCAAACGGTCAAATTCTTTATTTGATAAGACAATGCATTCAAAAATTTGAAAATGAGCATGGTAAAATAGAAACATAAAAATACCAAAAATAAGAAATACAAAATTTGTCTTGACGTAGAATAAAACAAACTGTGTTACAAACAATAATGTGGCAAACGAAAATTTTTGAAATAAAGGGAGTTTTTATAAAATGAAAGCCACAGGAATTGTAAGACGTATTGACGACCTCGGCAGAGTTGTAATACCGAAAGAAATCCGCCGTACAATGCGTATTAGAGAGGGTGACCCGTTGGAGATTTACACAAATGCAGGCGGAGAAGTAATATTTAAAAAATATT
>CALGCE010000186.1 GCA_937884625.1 uncultured Clostridia bacterium | reverse complement strand
CCTCACCGCAGGCGACGGCGGCGGCGTATCCGTCACAGCCTGAATATCCACAGGCACCGCAGTTGGCGCCCGGCAGACATTCTCTTATCTTTTCCTGCTTTTCATCGGTGGGGACTGCCATAAATTTTGATGCAAGGGCAAGTCCCAAACCTGCTATTAAACCTATTACTGTTACTATTATTACGGGTAAAAATATCTGCATAAGTTAACCTCCTATTCCGGCAAAGCCTAAAAAGGAAAGGGAAACCAAAGAGGCAGAAATCAGTGTTATAGGAAGTCCCTTTAAAAATTCGGGTATGTCTGCGGTTTCAAGACGTTCTCTGACACCTGAAAACAGCAACATTGCAAGCATAAATCCAAGACCTGCCGCAAGTGCGTTAAAGAGTGACTGAACGTAACTTAGTTCGTTTGTTATATTAAGCATTGTAATACCCAAAACCGCACAGTTTGTGGTAATAAGCGGAAGATAAATTCCGAGTGCGTTGTAAATAGGCTTAATAAACTTTTTTAGGAATATTTCTATAAGTTGTACTATCGCCGCAATAACGAGAATAAAAACTACCGTTTCAAGATACTCATATTTCGGAGAAAGCAGATACTTATATATCGGATAGGTTACCGCAGTGGATATTACCATAACAAGTGTTACGGCAATACTCATTGAAAGTGCGGTATTTACCTTTTTTGATACGCCTAGAAACGGGCAAATACCAAGGAATTTTGCAAGTACCATATTGTTGGTTAAAATACCTGCAAGAAGTATGGAGGCTATTGCCGTTAAACTATTCATTTACGGTTACCTCCTCTAAAACTTTTTCACTGCAACCGTCGTTATCCTTGACGTTACAAGCACCCCTTGACGGACAGTTTTCACAACCCAAATGCATTACTATATCCTTGCCCTTTTTCTTTGCGAGGGCGTTTGAAACGGCAACTAATATGCCGAAGATAAAGAAACCGCCCGGAGGAAGCAGGAATATAATCATAGGACTTACAAACTGTGATGTTACGGGGAGGGAGAAGAGTGTACCTGCACCCAAAATTTCACGGATAGCACCCATAAGCGTTATGGTTGCGGTAAATCCTATTCCCATACCAAGACCGTCCAAAATGCTCGGTACTACCGAGTTTTTAGATGCGAACATTTCTGCCCTTGCTAGAATTATACAGTTAACAACTATTAAGGGAAGATAAATACCGAGAGATTTATCAATTGAGGGTGCAAAAGCCTTGACTAACATCTGCACAACGCTTACGAAACCTGCGATAATCGTGATAAATGCAGGAATACGAACCTTGTCGGGAATGACGTTGCGAAGCAGTGAGATTGCGGCATTTGAGCATACCAAAACGGCGGTGGCGGCAAGTCCCATACCGATACCGTTAATAGCCGCAGTAGTTACCGCAAGGGTAGGGCAGGTACCGAGTACCAAACGAAGTACGGGGTTTTCTTTTATAAGACCGTTTGTAAAATATCCGAGATTTTTGTTCTTCATTATTTACCGCCTCCCTTACTTACTTTTTTAAATGCTTCAAGCGATTTATTTACCGCCTTTGTTACTGCCTTTGAAGTAATGGTAGCACCCGTTACGGCGTTGATTTCATTGTTTTTACTGTCTGCACCGTTTTTTACTACCGATACCTTGTCTTTAAGTCCTTTATACTGTGAGTAGAAACTTTCTTTTGTAGAGTTTTGACCAAGACCGGGAGTTTCGTTCGATACATCGAGTATATCTACCGCCTTTACCGTACCGTCGGTATTTACTGCGGTCATAACCGAAACATCACCGCCGTAGCCTTTTTCATTCATAACAAATATGTAACCTATAATCTTATTGGATTTTTTTGCGGTATAATAGGTTATTTTTTCTGCACCGTCATCAAATGTTATATTAGCCGTTTGCTCTTTATAATTATCCGCCTTTATAACCCTTGACATAGCGTTATTTTGTTCCTTTTCTTCAAGAACCTTTATTTTAGGCTGTGTTACAAGGTTTGAAAGACTGAGTGCCAATGTAACTACCATACATATACAAACCATTACAACGGTAGGTTTAATAATACTGTCCTTGTTTTCTTTAAAAAACTTTGCAATACTATTCATTTGACTTTACCTCCTTAGCACCGAAAGGTTTTGAGAGGGTAAGTTTATTTATATGAGGGACTAGTATATTCATAAGAATTATCGAATAGGATACGCCCTCAGGCAGAGAGCCGAACTGTCTTATGGCAAAGGTTATCGCACCGCAACCGATACCGAATATAACCTTGCCGAGTGGCATTGTGGGACTTGTAGTATAGTCGGTAGCCATAAATATTGCACCGAGCATAAGTCCTCCGCTTAAAACCTGAACTCCCACATTACCGCCTGAAATAAACGTAAGCAGTGCAAATGTTCCTATAAAACATACGGGTATAACGGGGAATATTACCCTGCGTATCATAAGATAAACGCCACCTACTATAAGCAAAAACGCCGAGGTCTCTCCGATACAACCGCTGTGCATACCGAAAAACAGAGTTTTTAAGGTAAGCCCCGAACTGTCGACGAGCGGTGTTGCAGACGATATGGCATCCGACACAGGCTCACTGAAAGTGGTCATATATGACGGGAAAGAAACAAGCAAAACTATTCTTGCGGCAATGGCAGGATTGACAAAGTTATGACCTAAACCGCCGAACATCTGCTTTACAACGATTATTGCAACTACACTGCCTATAATCGCAACCCATACGGGAACTTTCGGACTTAAATTCATACCAAGAAGAAGTCCCGTAACTATTGCCGAAAGGTCGCCTATTGTCTGTTTTTTGTGGAGAAGTTTATTCCATACAAACTCCGCTAAAACAGACGAAGCAACGGTAGTAAACAGAAGTATTACCGCCCTTAAACCAAAGAGTATACAACCGTAAACGGCGGCAGGAAGAAGTGCTATAATTACGTCCGCCATAATGCCTTTCGTAGTATCTGAATGTCTTATATGCGGGGAAGACGAAACGTTTAACAATCCGTTCATTTTTTCTGCCTCCTTAATTCTGCTTTTGCAACACGCATAACCTGTGTAAGCGGTCTTTTGGCAGGACAAATATAAGAGCAACTGCCACATTCCATACAGTAATTTACATTTAGTTTTTCGTAATTTTCAGTAAGACCTTTGTTGTATGCCGACTCTACCATTGACGGAAACAGTTGCATAGGACATACAACAGCACAACGTCCGCAACGGATACACTGAGTTGCTTCCTGTTCCCTTTGCGGTAACATAACTAGTACGGCATTAGTCCTTTTTTCTATGACTGCATCTGCCGATACAACGCAGTTACCCATCATAGGACCACCTGCAATTATTTTATCTGCACTGTCACTTACGCCACCTGCAAATTCCATTACCTTTTCTATCGGTGTTCCTATCGGTACAACAATATTTTTAGGCTCGCTTACCGCCGTACCGTCGAATGTAATTCGCTTTGAAACAAGTGGCATACCTGTTGTAATAAATCTGTAAAGCGTACCTATACTCGTTATATTCATAACGATACAGCCTACGTCACTCGGCAGTTTTCCGAGTGGCAGTTTGCGTCCCGTTGCAGAGTAGATTATTACCTTTTCTGCACCCTGCGGATATTTCGACGGCAGACACATAAGTTTTACACTGTCGTCAAAATCTCTGTGGTCACAAGCCATTGTATAGAGTTTTTGTATTGCTCTGGGCTTGTTTTTCTCTATACAAATAACTACCCTTTCAAGTTCCAATTTTGATTTTAAAAGATAAATTCCCTCAATAATATCATTGTAGTTTTCAATACACTCACGGTTATCGGAGGTTATGTACGGCTCACATTCCGCACCGTTTATTATCAGGCAATCGGCCTTTTTGCCCGGGGGCGGAGCAAGTTTGACGTGGGTCGGGAAAGTGGCTCCGCCAAGGCCCACGACACCGCATTGTTTGATACGGTCCAGAATAAAAGCCGCATCATCGGGAATCCTGGTGACAAGATTGGTCGAACGGTCTATGTCATCACGCCAGACATCCCCCTTTACCTCGATTCCGATGTGATTCACCATATTTCCTGCCAAATCCGGCATAGGGCCTATGGTCTTCACCACTCCGGAAACGGGGGAATGGACATAGGCTGAAATAAAACCGGCGGGCTCCGCTATCACCTGCCCCACCTTCACTTCATCGCCGACAGCCACTACCGGGTTTGCCGGTGCACCGAGGTGCATAGATACTGGGATTACTGCAACCTGTGGATCAGGGAATCTCTTAAGTGCAATGTGTTCTGTACGCTCTTTGCGTTCGCTTGGATGAACACCACCATAGTATCCTGCAAAACGATTCTCACGTACGCTCTTTACGAATTCATTTACAGCTTTAAAGTTTACCTTTGAATAATCTCTAAGTTCTACAGGCTGTTTAAGGAATTCCTCAAGTCTTCCCTGCTCTTTGAGTTTGGTATTAATCTTCTCCCATGCGCAATCTTTATGAGGATCGATTTCGCACTTTCCATTTTTAGCACCACCGCAATGACCATTGATCAAGCTCTTTGTGCAATCAACAATTGGACAAATACCTCCTGTAATGTTAAGGAAGCATTGATTACATGCATCGCATGTTTTTTTGGTAAGGGCCATACCATGATAGCCGATATAGTTTAAAGAATTTGTTCCAGTGTAAACAGGTAGGTCCTCCATATCTGCTACAGTCTGAACGCCCAAACCGCAAGCAAGTACGATAACATTTTCTGTTCCAGCAGGAATGACGCCATCAAGAGCCTTTTCAGTTTGCGTTCTATTGCAAACAAAATCTACAGCCTTAAAACCAGTTACGTTCTTGCCTTTTGATTTTGCAA
>CALGCE010000185.1 GCA_937884625.1 uncultured Clostridia bacterium | reverse complement strand
AAAAAGCAAAAGCCCTGTCAATTTGTTTAAAACAGAATGTGGAGGTGCAAAGGAGTGTTTGCCAATAAAGCGTAAAATCATACCTGCAATTTTTATAATGGCAATTACCGCTATCCACATCCATATCCAAATATCAAGCCGAATAATCGGCAGTATTTTTACCGCTACTATTATAAAGAACAGAATATCGGCACAACTGTCAAGTTTTGCACCTGCTTTGCTTTCGGTATGTGTTTTTCTTGCTATAAGTCCGTCCGCCATATCCGAAAACCCACATAATAAATAAATTAAACCGAACGGTACAGCAGATGGTGACAGAAAAAACAATACAGCGGAAAGAAGAATACGGGTAAAGGTGATAATATTTGCAGGTGTTAACATTTCTCTATTCATTGTTTCTCCTCCCAAAAATTGTCGATTTCAATTGCCCTTATTATATTGTTCAATAGGTTTATTGTCAATAGACCTGATAGATATAAAGGCGGAAATTTGCAAACTTTGCTTCTTTTTTAAAACAACAAAATTTAAAATGGTATTGCTATTATTCGGGATATAGAATATAATATTATCAGTGCCAAAAAAGGGAGGCAACATTATGGAATTTATGTCTGCACGAGAAACTGCTAATAAATGGGGTATATCACAAAGACGAGTGGAGGTTTTATGCTCTGAAAATAGAATTGAAAACGCAACAATGATTGGTAATATGTGGATTATACCCTCTACCGCAGGAAAACCTATTGATGCAAGGAGTGTTCGTTATTTACAAAACGATGATAAAAAAGTAAAACCGTTTTTGAAATGGGCAGGAGGTAAAGGACAACTTCTTTCGGAAATTGAGCAATATTATCCATTTAAAGACGGAAAGTTTAATAAGTATGCAGAACCTTTTGTGGGTGGCGGTGCGGTGCTTTTTGATATTTTGAGTAAATATAAATTAAAAGAAATTTATATAAGCGACATTAACCCTGAACTTATCAATGCTTACCAGATGATCAAAGATAATGTAGACACTTTAATTGAAATGTTATATGATATGCAAAATGATTATATTCCGTTAGACATAGATGGTCGAAAGGCATATTATATGCAAAAACGCAATAGGTTTAATGATTTAAAGACAAATGAAAAAAACGGCAAAAATACTGAAAAAGCAACATTAATGATTTTTCTTAACAAAACCTGTTTTAATGGATTGTTTCGTGTTAATAAAAAAGGGTTCTTCAATGTACCTATGGGTGCGTATAAAAGCCCTATGATTTGTGATGAGGTCAATCTGCGTGCAGTATCAGAGAAACTTCAAAATGTAACAATTGTTTGTGGCGATTATAAAAAGTCTGCAAATTTTATTGATGAAAATACATTTGTTTATTTTGATCCGCCGTACAGACCTATTACAGACACATCAAGTTTTACTGCTTATACTCAAACTTCATTCGACGATCAAAAGCAAATAGAACTTGCTGAATTTGTCAATGATATGCACAGTAAAGGTGCAAGGGTTGTTGTAAGTAATTCTGATCCCAAAAATGCAAATGAAAATGATAATTTTTTTGAAAACATTTATTATGCCTGTAATATTAAAAGAGTTGAAGCAACTCGAATAATAAATTGTAACAGCGAAGCAAGAGGAAAGATCAAGGAATTGCTCATATCAAATTTTTAATAGGGGATGAAGAAGAATGAAAAGAAATTTTAACAAATGGTTATCGGGGTTTCGTGACAGTATTGCGGACTATGGTTATTATACTGACTTTGAAAAAGTACATAACAATGTTGATGAGATTAAAGTGGAACTGAATATTCTCAATTCCCTTATCGGTTCTAAAAACATTAAAACCGATTTTGAAAATCTGATTAAAAAATATCCGGAAGTATTAAAATGCATTCCGTTACTTTTGGCGGGTAGAGCAAATGAAATTTACTGTCAGGATGAAAACGGTGGATATTCTTATAAGTTTGATTTTGGTAATTATCCGCCGAATAGCAACGCATATTACGAACGTTATTCATATTTTATGGAGAAAACCGGTCTTTTTGATTTGTTGGAAAAGCATATTTTGAACAATTTAGTAGATTATGTCACAGGAGTTGAAGTAGGATTAGATTCGAATGGCAGAAAATCACGAAGCGGTGATTTAATGGAAAACTTGGTTGAATCATATATTAAAAAAGCAGG
>CALGCE010000184.1 GCA_937884625.1 uncultured Clostridia bacterium | reverse complement strand
ACTCAAAATTGCCGAAAGTTTGTGCAAAAAATCTTTCTTTTTGATTCCCCATAGGGTGTAACAGATTGTCCATCTGCTCTTTTACCTTTGCCCTCGTTACGGGTTTTGTTATGTAACCGCTTGCGTGCAGATATATCGCATCCAAAGTAAATTCATCATAACCCGTTACAAATATTATATTCATTTTAGGGTTGGTAACTTTGAGTTTGTCGGCAAGTTCCAGACCTGTCATAGTAAACATTCGTATATCTAAAAATGCAATATCAATACGTGTTTTATCTGCAAATTTAAGTGCTTCTTCGGGAGAATTAAATGTGTTTAAATCAGCATCGGGTGATGCAGAGGTTATGGCATCGGAAAGCAAACTAAGTGCACCCTGTTCATCGTCAACTGCAATTATTACCATATATACTCCCCTTTTATATTTGATTTTCAAACGGTAAAAATACCGTTACTAGCGTTCCGCTGTCAGGTATGCTTTGAACGGTAAGCGTACCTGAACACATAGCCATAAGCCTTGACCTTACATTTGCAATGCCTATATGTTCGGCGGTGTTCTGTAATTCAAAATCGTTAGTATCGAAACCCACACCGTCATCACTAACCGTTATTTTTACACCGTCATTTTCAAGACTCGTTTTTAAAACAATTTTACCTCCGTCAGGTCGCTGACCTATACCGTGCTTAACTGCGTTTTCGACAAGAGGTTGAAGAGTAAGGGATGGCAAAAAGAAATCTGTTGTGCCAATATCGTATTCAATATTAAGCCTATCGGCAAAACGAAATTTTTCGAGTTTAACATATCTTTTTACGTGTTCAAGTTCCTTTTTGAATGAAACGGGCGTTTCAAGGGACAGAGAATGCATATTTGTCCTTAAATAATCTGAAAAGTCGGCAAGAGCATCCACCGCTTTTTCGGGGTCTTCCCTGCAAAACGACATTATTGACGAAATTACGTTATAAAGAAAATGCGGTTGTATTTGCGAAATCATTATTTTTGTTTTTTCAACGGTAAGTTTTTTCTCCTGCTCTGCCATACGTTGCTTTTGTTTTGCGAGTAAAACGTCCTGCTCAACGCTTACCGAAATATATTCTATCAGTATCAGTACCGATACTGCAATGTAAATTATACCCAATCTGTATTTGTTTTCAAAAAAGAAACTTGCAATAGGTACCGTTTCATACAAAAGTAAAAGTAAAGTTTGTTTAATGCCGAGTGATTTTGAATATATAATTGTTATAACAACGTCAACAAGCAACAGAGAAATTCTTATTAACTGATTTGCCCAGTTAAACTCACCGTGTATGTATTCCCCACTGTTGCTGATAACAAAGAAAATGCCGTTATAGAATGATGAAAAATAAATTGCAGTTACTATAAGTGCTAATGGAATTGCTATGTAATAGAGCGTTTTTGGTACTTTGACCTTTTCCGATATAAGCGTTAGTAAGTAATAATGGAACAGTATAATAAGTATGTAAGCAAACAGATAGTTAAGTGCCCAAAGTATTTTAATATTTTTAATCATTTCGGAATTGCCAAGACTCATCCAAAGACCAAAATCACACGCAAGTGCCATTATGTCAAGTCCAATAATACCAACCAACAAATTTTGATGTACTTTTTTTTCTTTTTTTAATATACAGGCAAGAAACAAAGCCATCATCATAACGATGACCGAAAGTTCCATTGCCGCATTGAATTGATTTAACAAATTTATCATCCTTTGTATGTATAAAAATCACCGTATAATTTTATTATAACACATATAAAATAATGTTTCAACATTGCTTTCATCTGTAAGATAAAGCCTCCCTTGCCGATATGCACAATATAAACTAACAGCACAGACCAACGCCTCCCTTGCCTAAAGGGAGGTGGCACGAGCTTTGCTCGTGACGGAGGGATATTCTTTCGGTTTACTGCGAACAAATTGACCTATTTTTTCACAGCGTAAGATATAGTGAAATCCCCTCGCCAACCTGCGGTCGGCCCTCTCCCCTCTAGGCGAGGGGCGCTTTTTGTGCGGTCAATTTTTATTTTACGATGCATCTTTAAGTTTATTTTCATCTGCCACGCTTTGTGCGGTTTCTAACATATTCTCTGCAAAGATAGCGTAACCCGTGGTTGGGTCGTCTACGAGGACATGGGTTATCGCCCCAATTAACCGCCCATTTTGCAAAATCGGGCTACCCGACAGGAGTGTTGTCAAGTAGGGACAACACTATTTTTTATAAAATCTCTGAAACCCGCATAAACACTGGGTTTGTGGGCATTTTTGATTTTTTCGGTTTTTTCGCATTTTTAAGCACTCTCCTATCTCTCTTACAAAAATGTTGTCCCTAATATCAATCACACA
>CALGCE010000183.1 GCA_937884625.1 uncultured Clostridia bacterium | reverse complement strand
CTGTCGTCTACCTCTACACCTGTATAGGTGCCCAGACCAAACTGTTTAAAGTAATCGGTAAGTGTAACCGCACCCACACGTCTGCCGAGTTCAAAGAAAAAGTAGTTGCAACTCTTTGACAGTGCCGTTTTCAGTTGTATGGCACCGTGACGGTGCATACACGACGGTTTATAATCATCAAAAAAATCATAGGTGTGTACACAGTTTATCGTTTCGCCTATATTATAGTGACCGTTTTCAAGGGCTGCTGTTGCAACTATGGGCTTTATGGTTGAACCTATCGGGTATACGCCCTGAAAAGCCCTGTCTGTAAGGGGTTTTCTTGCATCGTTTAACAAGGCTTCATAATTTGTGCCAAGTGTTGCGGAATCATACGTAGGATAGTTTGCGGCACATATTACACCGCCCGTATTTATATCAATTATTACCGCCGCTCCCGCAGTTGCGGTACCGCCCTCCGAACGCAGTTGAGTTACCATACTTTGAAGTGAATTTTGAGCAGTACGCTGTATATTCTTATCAAGTGTAAGCATAACGGTTTTTCCTGCAACGGGGGTTTTGGTTACACGGCTGTTTATTATGTTGCCGTCGGCATCAATGTAGTATGCTATCTCTCCGTCTGTGCCACGCAGGTATTCCTCTGCCCAAAGTTCAATACCGCTTTTGCCTACCTTATCGTTAAAGGAGTAGCCTTTTTTACTGTATTCGTCCCAATCCTCTTCAAATATGGGACCTACCGTGCCTATAAGGTTTACCGCAAGTGAGGTATCAACATATTGCCTGAACGGTACGATTTCAACCGTAACACCGCTTAACATAAATCCCGATTCGGAGATTTTACGCATAAGTTCGGTTGAAATATCTTCGGCAAAGGTATAAGGGTATGAAATGGAAAAATCGGCTATATCCATACTGTACCGCACACCCATTATTTTTCGGCGGTCGGTTTCGCTGTATTTTTCGAGTTCATATTTTTTTGTCATCTGCTCTATGCAGTCGTCAGGCGTAGCATAGTGTGCGACCTCCAAAAGTTTTATGAGTCGGTCGGTGGACTCCCCCTCAATAAAGGAATACGGCGGGGAAGATGTTATGGGTAACTTGTCCGTCCAAGCAGTACCGTTTTGTGAAAGCAGGTTTGTTAATGATAAAATTATATCGTTTAAATTATCTTTTACATACGCTTTGTTGAATACTACATTATAACCGTCACGGTTTACGGCAATCTGACGTCCGCAACGGTCAAGTATTTCTCCCCTAGGTGCTTTGAGTACCGACGTTATAACTGCCGTACTTCCTGCACTTGAAGAATACTTCGAGGCGTGTAGTACCTGTACCGAATAAATACGGACAGCATATGCAATTATAAGAATTACAAGCAAAACCGACAATACCGTAAGAGCGGTTTGATGTTTGCGTTTAAAGGGCATTTTGCCACCTTCTAATTGGATTTTTTATTGATTAGTCTTTCAAGATAGTAAAACGGCACTATAAATACCGTAGTATATACAGCAGACGGAAAATCGTATCTGAACAGATATATGAGGCTCTCCGCTTGTGAGGCGGAAAACATATAGGTAAATACCCATCTTGCCGTAAAATAAAACAGACTGCAAATAATGCAAAGTGCTATTGCAGAGCGGATATTATTGTTGAAAAAATAGCGTACCGTAACAGCAGTAAACAGACCTATTAGCATAAATACAATACTGTTAAAGCACATCGGTGTTGCAGAAAATCCGTCCAAAAGGGTGCCGACTAAAAGACCTGCAAGTACCGACGGTATTTCTTCGTAAAACATACAAAATGCAACGAGAAAGGAGAGGGGTATAAACGGATTTGCACCGCCAATAGCAATAGATATTATATCGGTTGAATTAAAGAGCATAAGAAGCAAGAATATAAGTATATTAACAACCGTAACAAAAGCGGATTTTTTTTGTGTTGAAGTCATAATAATTCTCCGTTATTTGCCAACTTTATCGGGATTTATACCGCCCTGACCTTCAAAAGACGTAATAATCATAACGTTTCTTATTTCGGATATATCGACAAAAGGCTTAACGTCTGCATAAATAGAGGTGTTGTATTTATCACTGCCGATAGACTCGATAGTGCCTATTAAAAGACCGTCGGGGAAGATACCCTCGCCTGATGTTACAACATAGTCGCCTATTGCAACACTGCAAGACCTTGATAAATTTGAAAATCGGCAATTACCCAATTTTGAAAGCCTGAGATTACCTGAAACTATACCCGAATCACTTGTACGGTTGTCAAGTGCGCCCAAAGTTATGTCGGGGCTTAAAACGGTGGTTATTTTGGAAGTTACGGTGCCTACCTCACTTATGTAGCCTACAAGTCCTGCATCGGTAATAACGGGGTCGTAAGCCGAAATGCCCGAAGAAGAACCCTTGTTTATTACAAAACCTTTGTAGGGGTCGTTTGTGTCACGGGATATAAGGGTTGCAGGGGTAAACTCGAAATCGGGATTTTTCTCCTTTATACCTAAATAATTTTTATAAAAATCGTTTTGAGCGGATATATCGTTATAGTCGGCTATCTGTTTTCTTAAATCGTTAAGTTGTTCGTTTAGTTCGGCGTTTTCAAGCATAAGACTGTTGCCGTCGTTATATGCGGAAATGAAATCGGAAAAGGTGTTCTTAACGCTCGTTGCAAATGAACGAAAAGGTGCCGCAACGGTTGATAAAATATCTGTATGCGGAGACATTCTCGTACCGATGTAACCGAATATCAAGGACAGTACAACAACTGCCGTAAATATTAGAATAATAATTCTGAACTGTTTGCTGCGAAAGAAAAAACGCATTTTTTACCTATCCTTTCGGTAATTCAAATTATCTAAAACGCTTTCCTCTGCGGAATACATAGTTATCAAAACCGCTGTCGGCTTCAAGACGCTTTGCGGTACCGAGTACTACGCAGTCAAGCGGATTTGTAGCCACCGTTACCGGCATACCCGTTTCTTCTGCAATCAGTTCTGCAAGACCACGAAGCAGTGCTCCTCCGCCCGTAAGGGTTATACCGCTGTCAATAATATCGGCAGAGAGTTCAGGCGGTGTTTTTTCAAGTGTTGAACGAATGGTATCTATTATCTGCGATATAGGGTCTGACATAGCGTCCCTTACTTCTTCTGAGGTAATGGTTATATTTTTGGGCAATCCGTCAACCAAGTTTCTGCCCTTTATTTCTATTGATGTTTCATTTTCATACGGCTTTGCAGAGCCTATATCTATCTTTATCTGTTCTGCCGTCCGCTCACCGATTAAGAGATTATGTTTTTTTCTTATATAGTTGATTATTGCTTCGTCAAGGTCGTCTCCTGCAATACGGAGTGATTGTGAAGTTACTATATCGCCGAGTGAAATAACCGCTACTTCGCTCGTACCTCCGCCGATGTCTACTACCATATTACCCGTTGCGTCCCATATCGGCAGACCTGCACCTACCGCCGCCGCCATAGGTTCTTCTACAAGGTCAATATCAACCGCACCTGCCTGCTTTGCGGCATCGTAAACCGCACGGCTTTCAACCTCCGTAACACCTGCCGGAATACATATTACCATACGCACCCTTGAAAAAAATGAGCCTTTAAGTGCTAAACGCACAAATCTTTTAAGCATTGCGGCAGTTACGTCAAAATCGGCAATAACGCCGTCTTTAAGCGGACGAACGGCTACTATTGAGCCGGGTGTTCTTCCTATCATTTCTTTTGCTTCTGTACCTACCGCTCTTACGGCGTCGTTTCTTACATCATAGGCTACAACCGACGGCTCCCTCATTATAATTCCTTTACCCTTAACACATACCAAAGTATTGGCAGTGCCGAGGTCAACCCCAATATCTCTTGTAAACATATATAATCTCCTAAATTAAAATTATCAAACGTTATTATTCCCCTTGCGGAACGGTTAAATGTATAGCAGAGTGTATGTTTTCTACCGTTATTAAGTCTTTGCCTTCTGCATATTCGCCGTCAAGCGTCCATGATACGTTTTCTCCGCCTGTTACGGTTATTTTATCTGTATGGAAAAATTCAATTCCGTCTTTTGACAAGTCCTGCCTTAAAATACCGTCAACAATAGTTTGGAACTGAATTATGTTTTCGGGATTTCTTACAAGCATAACCTCAAACATACCGTCATTTAGTTTTACCATAGATTCACTGAATTTAACAATACCGCCTACTGACATAGAGTTTGAAATTGCACCGAATAAAAAGTCACCGTCTATTTCACGCTCTTTGCAACTGAATTTAAGGTGTATTGGCTTTATATTTCCAAGACTTTTTATTCCTTCAAAGAAGTATGCCGCCTGACCTAGTACATTTTTAACGTCCTGCGACGCCGAATACGATGCTTCGGTAAATGCACCGAAAGAGGCAGTGTAGGAAAAGTATTTATCGCCGAATTTTCCTATGTCAAGGTCTATTTCTCTGCCTGATACGGCATCGGCAGCCGCCTGCGGTATATTTTTTGATATGTGCAGTCCCGAAGACCATTCGTTAAGGGTGCCCGACGGTATGTAGCCCAATGTGCATTTAACACCCGTAAGCATTAGTCCCGTTATTACCTCGTTTAGAGTGCCGTCGCCTCCGCAGACTACTATTTTATCAAATTCGTTCTGCTTTATTTTACTTACCCTGACTGTTGCATCTCCCTGTTTTTTAGTGGGATATACCGTTATATCATAACCTGCATCTGACAGTATTTCTGTTACCTTTAAAAGTTGGGTACGCATTTTTTCCCGTCCTGAACGGGGATTTACTATTAAAAGAAGTTTCATTTGTTGCCTCCGTTGTAATTAATCGGTAATGTGGCGATAGCGTTAAGCGTTTCATCTGCCCTGTTGCCGTCAAGATATTCATAATATGCTTGAACTCCCACCATTGCGGCATTATCACCGCAATATTTAAGTTCGGGATAATAAAGTGTAATATTTCTTTTTTTACATTCTTCGGACATTCTTTTCCGCAGTTCACTGTTTGCCGAAACACCGCCTGCAAGAGCCAGAGTTTTAAATTTGTATTTTTGGATTGCATTAAAGGTATTATCTATTAACATATCGCATACCCTTTTTCTTACCGTTGCGGCAAGAACGGGAATATCTATTTCTTCGCCTTTTTGTGAAGCGTTATGAACAAGGTTTACGACCGCCGTTTTTAGACCTGAAAAACTGAAATCAAACTCACTGTTTTCTATTTTGGGGTAGGGAAGCGGATATTTTTTAAAGTCGGGAACGGTTGCGATTTTGTCGAGTGTTACACCGCCGGGGTAGGCAAGACCTAACGCCCTTGCGGTTTTGTCAAAACATTCTCCTGCCGCATCGTCTTTTGTAGAGCCGATTATTTCAAACTTTGTATAATCGCTTACATTGGTTATTACGGTATTTCCGCCCGACACCGTAAGGCATAAAAACGAAGGTTTCAGTATATCGTTTTCAATATAATTTGCCGCTATGTGCGAACGCAGATGATGTACGGGAATAAGCGGTATGCCAAGCGACATACTAAGTCCCTTTGCAAAATTTACACCTACAAGCAACGCACCGATAAGACCGGGTGCAAAGGTTACGGCAACGGCATCTAAATCTTTATAGGTTATACCTGCCGTATTTATTGCCTTATTACAAACCTCACTTATAGCCTCTGTGTGCATTCGTGATGCAATTTCAGGAACTACACCGCCGAAAATCCGGTGTTTTTCTATCTGTGTTGCAACTATGTTTGAAAGTATATGTCTGCCACTCGTAACAGCGACCGAAGTTTCGTCGCACGAGGACTCAATACTCAGTATTATCATAACCTTTAAAACCTTCTTGTCATAATTAAAGCATCTTCTTTGGGCATTTGGTAAAAGTCTTTGCGTCTGCCCTCACATACAAATCCTAATTTTTCGTAAAGCGATAGGGCATTAACATTTGACGGACGCACTTCAAGAGAAACAAATTTAAGGGATAATTCTCTTGCAAGTCTTACACATCTGTCAATTAAAAGCGTGGCAACACCCATATTTCTGTATTTTGGGAATACTGCTACGTTTGTTACATAACCCTCATCACAAACAGCATTTATACCGATATATCCGATGACCTTTGAATTTTTCTCTGCCACAAAAAATTTTGTTCCCGAAACGAAAGATTCCAATATTGCATTTTCGGACCAATACTGTGTAAAACATTCCTTTTCAAGTTTTGCAATGCTTTGTATGTGCTTTCTTTCTATATTTTTTATTTTATAGCCTGTAATAATACCGTTATCAATAAGTAAATCTATTTCTTTAAATATTTGCTCACGGCAGTTGCGGTAGACTTTAATATCCTGCTCATAAGGGTCGGGTATGCCTCCGCCTAAAACGGTAATTTTGTTTTCGGCAATACCTATACTTAAAAGACCGTTTTTATGTTCATTTGACATACATATAAACATATCGGCATCAAGGTCGCTTCTTACCAATGCTTTTGAACGGTGAGAGGAAATATCAATACAGAAGTCCTTACACGCAGTAACCGAATTTTCACTTACGGGTATACCGTCTAAACAAAATCCTCTGCTGTAAACTTCAAGACCGCCTATTAACTTTGATTTCAAATACCCCTCTGCCATAGGACTTCGGCAGGTGTTCCCCGTACATACGAAAATGACCTTCATCAACCTTTTGCCTCTAACCAGTTTTTACCGCAGTTAGCGTCAACACAAAGTTTAACTTTAAGACTTACGGCGTTTTGCATTTCTTCTTCAAGTATTTTGCAAACGGTATTACTGTCGCTTTCCTTACATTCTACTATCAGTTCGTCGTGTACCTGCAAAATAAGTTTTGCACTCGGTAATTCTTTTTTAAGTCTGTTATTTACATTTATCATAGCGATTTTTATAATATCCGCCGCAGTACCCTGTATCGGTGCATTCCTTGCAACCCTTTCGCCAAACGCCCGTAACATTCCGTTTGATGCAGAAAGTTCTGGAAGATAACGCCGTCTGCCAAACTCGGTGGTTACATATCCGTCAAGTTTAGCCTTTTTGATAACCTCCTGCATATATTTATCTACCGCAGGGTAGGTTGCAAGGTAGTCCTTAATATATCTGTCGGCTTCGGCTCTGCTTACGCCTATGTCCTTTGCAAGTGAAAATGCACCTATTCCGTAAACTATACCGAAGTTTACCGCCTTTGCACGGCTTCGCATAATCGGAAGTACCATATTAGCAGGAATATTAAACACTTCAGAGGCTGTTATGGTGTGAATATCCGCACCGCTGTTAAACGCCTCTATCATCGTACTGTCGTTTGCAATACTTGCAAGAACACGAAGTTCTATTTGAGAATAGTCGGCATCGCAAAGGACATAACCGTCTTTTGCAATAAAATACTTACGCAGTTTCCTACCCTCGTCGGTACGCACGGGTATATTTTGAAGATTGGGTTCAAGCGAACTTATCCTGCCCGTTCTCGCCTCTGTTTGATTAAAGGTTGAGTGTATTCTGCCGTCACTTGATACCGCATTTAAAAGACCGTCACAGTATGTGGATTTTAGTTTTGCAAGTTTTCTGTAAGAAAGCACCAAACCTACTATCGGAAAATCATATTGTAAACTTTCCAAAACCTCTGCACTTGTACTGTAACCGCTTTTCGTTTTCTTCTTTGCGGGAAGTCCCAATTTATCAAAAAGTATCTCGCCTAACTGTTTTGGCGAATTTATGTTAAACTGCTCTCCTGCAAGACTGTAAATCTCGTTTTGTATTTGCTCTATTTTTTTTGACAGTTCTTCGCCCTCGGTTTTAAGACCGTCACAGTCAACCAAAAAGCCTGAAATTTCCATTTCGCAGAGTACCCTTGCTAGGGGGACTTCAATATTATAAAGTAAATCGAGTTGACCGCTTGACTTTAAGTTTTCGGTCAGTTTATCGCTTATAGACGTAAACATAACGGCGTTTTTAATACATTCATCAAATTCGCCTATTATTTCGGGCTCGGTAATATTGTATTCATTGCAAAGCCTGTCAAGACTGTAATCATTTGATGACGGATTGCATAAATACCCTGCAAGACTTAAATCAAACTTTACATTCTTAATATCTTGATATTTTTTGTAAAGATTTTTGTAATCGTAAACTCTTTTTTCGATATTTTCGTTATTTAAAATGTAATTTAACTGTTTTTCGTCGCATTTGAAAACTTTTTTATCACAAACTGCAAAGTAAATGCCGTCTGTTTCATAAATATCGGCATTTTTAATATCCGCTGTGAAGTCACAAACGGTAAATGTTGATTTTTCTTTGTTTTCTTGTTTGTAATTATCAGTAATTAAGCGAGTTATAAAGATAGCATAATTACACTCAAAAGTTCGAACTCCCCTATTTTTGCCGTCATAGTAGATTTTGCTCGGAAACACCAGATTTTGAACTTTTTGACGCCTGATAAAATCTCCATCATTCCACAGACTACTTAATTTACAGCATATTGCAAGAAATCGAACAACTAAACTTCCTTGGTTCGAATTTTTTCTCTGTAGGCTAGTCAGGAGAGGTGCTAATCAGTCCTATAACTGGTGGAAGTTGACTCTTTGCTGATAATATAAATGAATTAAGTTTGTTTCTTCATAGAAAAAGGTT
>CALGCE010000182.1 GCA_937884625.1 uncultured Clostridia bacterium | reverse complement strand
TGGTCTATGGTTTTTGAATACTTCTTCAAGACCACGTCTGTCGCATACAGATAATATCTCAATCTGTGAATTGATGCCTGCGCCGTATTTAAGCTTAAGCTCCTGCTCAACATCATATGCACCGTTTTCATACACATCAAGTATTACAAGTTTTTTTGGCTGCATTCTTGCAATCTGACGGCAGAGTTCTGAGCCTATCGAACCGCCACCGCCCGTAACAAGCACCGTCTTGCCTTTATAATAGTTTAAAGACTCATCCTGATTAATTGATATCGGCTTACGGAAAAGCAGGTCTTCGATTTCGAATTCACGGATAATCTTCTTCTGACCTTCTTCATCATCGTGAAGAGGAGAATCGTATATTTTAACCTTACAACCCAAATTGGAATACTGTTCATAAAGTATGTTAAGCGTTTCTCCGTCAATATTTGAAATTGAAATTACAAATTCCTTTATATCAAGAAGTTCTATAAATTCACTAATGCGTTCCTCGTCGTAAACGGGAAGCCCTGCAACGTAATTTCCGACCTTTGCATACGCATTATCAAAGAAACAAACCGGATTATAATGTGCCTTTGGGTTTGCATTTAATTCCTCAACAAGCCCTGCACCCAACTGACCGGCACCTACAATAGCAACGTTGATTTTACTGCTTTTAATGGCAGTTCTGTTATTAAGCCATCTATAAAGCAACTGATATGTAAAACGTGAAAGAAGGGTAAGAAGGGCAGTAAGGGAAGTTACGGTAATAAAATGCCATACCCCCGTATAATTACCCAACAGTCTTGAACAAAAGACCGACAAAATACCGCTGAAACAATCCGCCCAAATAAGTGTAAAATACACCTTTATGTTGGGATACCTCCAAATATTGCGGTATACCCTTAGTATAAACCTGACTCCAAAAATAAACGCCGCCATAATGCAGGTGTTATTAATATACGGTGGTATTTCATAATATGCAGATGTATCAAGAAGTCTTGTCCCTAAAAGATAGAAAAAATCAACAAAGAGAAAACAGAACATATCAAAAACAATCAGTAATGCTCTTCTTCTGTTTCTGGTAAAATATGAAAGAAATCTCATATATACGTTTCTCCCCCTGAATTGAAATACTACTATCCATAATACAAGTATGATTATATACCATTTTTTCTTTTAAGTCAATCTTATTATTTTACCAAACAATCACCTATAAAAATCAATACCGTACAAGCCGTTGCAACTGCCTTTTTGTTCTTAATTCCAAGTCTTGAAAAAAGGATTTTTACACCGCTTATTAAAACCGTTATTTTAATGACGGTACTTGCAAAAAACACGAAGTACGAAAATCCGTCCATACGTGTAAACAGTTCTCCTACCGTTACGGTGCTTATCGCATCGGCATAAGGGAAATCCATATTACAGGCTACGTCTGCACCGAAAAGCAACAGACTGTTAAGCAAACATACCGCCAAAAGTACGGCACCTACAAGCAGTCCTGACGATATATATTTATTTTTCATATCTTTATAAAGACATTTTCTGTATAAAAGTATGGGCAACAGTGTAACATAAACATTTAAAAAGTATTTTCCCGTTTGACGGGCGGTATCTTTTATATTGGGGAATTGAAGTAAAACGATATTTTCAAGTTTCATTCTCGGTACGGATATAACAAAAAGGATAATGATTATTATAGCAGTTATAACAAAAGAAAACAGGGAAAATTTGAGTATAACACTGTCTTTTTGTACCGACGTCCATAAAATGCAGAATGCAAATATAAAAGATACTATTAATCTCGGAGTTTGAGGCAACATTCTGAAAGAAACAAAATCGGTATAATCTTTAAAGCATAAAACGGCTAAAAACACAAGTACCGCACTGCTTAAAACATAAAAAACTTTAACCGCCAAAGGATTTTTTGAAAGTAGTTTTGTATCATACATATAATTAATCAAGTATGAAGTGAAATAAAGAAACACCGCCCCTAGTGCGGTTGCGATTGCAAAACTTAAAAAATTCTTTTTATCTGCACCCTTAAAAGGCACCGTTATTACGGCGTTTGAGAGCACGAACATTGCAGAAATCATTACAAAATGAATATTATAATTTGCTCTTTCTTTCATACTTTCCCTACTTTGCTGTATATTCTGTTTTCACACTGTAACCGTCCTTTATGCTCTCATAAAGCGAACTGTTACGGATATATATTCTGTCGTCAAATCCAAATACGTCTTTGTTAGATAAAACCGACATTTTTCGAATAAAATCATTTGCATCTTTTTGGAGTGTTTTTTTAAAATTCTTACTCTTATATTCAAACGAAAATACCGTTTTAAGATTTATATTAACCGTTTCGTTTTCATAATTGTATTTAAAACTTGTGTGCATTTTATTTATCTTTGCTTTTTGTCCGTCAAGAATGATTTTTCCGCCTTTATTTGAATTGCAAATCACAGAATATATATAACTCTCATTTTCGTCTATACTTGTAACAAATTCTCTGTCACGGTAAATATTTCTGCCGTTCATTTTAATGCCGTCTTCTTTGCACTCGAAAAAGGGCAGAGAAAAAACCTTTCCTTTTTTTGCTTCGAGTGCCTTTATTTCATAAAACCGGTTTTGATAGAGTATACCTGTTTCGTCACTTGCTTTTTCAATTATTCCCATAATATCATAACCTGATGCCACAAAGGACACAGGGTCTGCATTTAAGAGTTCTTCGGCACTGTCGGTACAAACAAAGTACACGCCTAAATTAAGGTTTTTTTCATCGTTACTGTAATCAAATATTTTGCCTAACGTTTCCTTTGATATGCCTTTCCCTATTGCCACGACACCGCAGTGGTCGAATAAAAGTGACTTTGAAAGGTACCCCGAAATATTAAAAAGTGCCTGTGCAGGTGTTTTCCCCTTTGCCGTAAACACCTTTGTTTCCTGTTTTTCTTCGCCGTTACTTTCTATTATGACAGTTTGTGTACTCGCAATAATATTTTCGCCGTCGCTGTCAAATCCTATTGCAGATACCATATACTGACTGTTGCTCTCTGCGTAATCACTGCAACCGCAAAGTGTAAGCAAACAAATAATAATTATCAAAAAGCGTCCTTTCATTGCCGTTTTTTCACATCTCCGCTTCTGATGATATTTTTGTTAAAGGCAGGTCTTTTTCTCATAAAAGTCCACGGTGCACGCCATACGGTATCTTTCAGGTGTTGCATATCGGGATTTTTAAGCGACACCGTATAATCCACACCGAAAGATGTTATACTGAATATTCTGATAACAAACACCGCAGATACGGCAATATAGCCGAAAAGCCCGAAAACAGAACTTACTATTACCAAAACAAGTCTTAAATAGAACACAACGCCTTTAAGTCTTGGTATCATAAGTCCTGCTATACCGCTTAACGCCACGGCAATAAGCATCGATGCACTGATAATCCCCGCTTCCACCGCCGCCTGACCTACTACAAGACCGCCTACTATACTAAGGGCATGTCCCAAACTTTGTGGCATTCTAACGCCCGTTTCTTTTAGTATCTCAAAGACGAGTATCAAAATTATACATTCCACTACCGACGGCATCGGTACTCCGCCACGCAACTTTATTACAGAAAGAGCAAAATTTGTCGGTAAAAGTTGCATATGAAATGTGGTAAGTGCCACGAAAACGGCAGGTACGCTTACCGCTATAAAAAAGCATAAATACCGAAGCACTCTGCCAACACTTGATACCATATAATTAAGATAGTAATCCTCGTCAGACTGAAAATTCTCGGAAAACAGATACGGCAGGGTAAGCACTACGGGGGTGCCGTCTACTACCACCGCTATTCTGCCTTCAAGCAGTCTTGCGGCGACAATATCCGGTCTTTCGGTTGACCCCGTAGTTTTAAAGAGTGAACTTTTGTGGTCTCTTATATGCTCGGCTATATAGTTGCTGTCGAGTATGCCGTCAATATCTATCCTGTTTATTCTTTTTTTGAGTTCATCTACCGTAGATTCGTCTGCAAGACTGCCTAAATAACACACGAATACTATCGTTTCGGTGCGTCTGCCTACCCTCATCATCTCTACGCAAAGGTCGGGGGTTAAAAGTTTTCTTCTGATCATTGCAATATTAAGCATTGCAACCTCGTCAAAGCCCTCTCTGGGTCCTTGAAGAACACGCTCATCGGCAGGCTCACTAATCCCCCTTGACCTGAATCCTTTTGTATTAACCGTAAGAGCCGAAGTGCAACCCTCTATTATTACTACTGTATCGCCGTATAAAACCGCTCTTATCATATCAGCAAGGGTATCGCTGATACCCACGTCATTCGAAAAAAGCACATTTGATGATATATACTCTGCATTAAAGTTTTCCTTTCCACTTATCTTTGACAACACTATCGGACGTACAATAGAATCGTTAAGAATTTCGGAATTTACCATACCGTCCATATAAAAGAGGGCAACATTAACACCTTTACCTGTTTTAATACAGCGTTCACGCAAAATGTCATCTTTTTTAAATATTTCCTTAAACTTTGATTTATCAAGCGTAAAATTTCCGCTGAGTTTCATATTTTCAAAATCCGAAGTAAGTCCGCTCAAAAATAAAACCTCCGCAACAATATATTAATATTATTGCGAAGATTTTTATAAAAATACTTAAGCATTTTGTATTAAAAAATCATATTGGTTTGCAATGGTATACCATGTTACGGGTCCTACCGCACCGTTTACGGGCAGACCGAAAAGCGACTGAAAGGTTCTTACTGCGTCCGCCGTTTGACTTCCGAAATACCCTGTTATCGGAAGTTCGGGCAATTCAGGGTAATATCTGCCGATTAAGGAAAGATACGTTTGTAAATCTCTGACATCCTGACCGCTCGCACCCTCGGTCAAAAAATATCCGGGATAGAGTTTGGCACGGTCGCCCGAATACCCTTCGGGCAATGACGCTACCGTTTCAGCATATACATCAC
This sequence comes from uncultured Clostridia bacterium, assembly GCA_937884625.1. Taxonomy (GTDB): domain Bacteria; phylum Bacillota; class Clostridia; order Oscillospirales; family Acutalibacteraceae; genus UBA737. The sequence goes on along the minus strand of CALGCE010000182.1, from coordinate 7,674 downwards.
GAAGTCTAATCCATGTGGCATTGTTTACCACGCCTGTTTGAGGCAGACCATAAAGTGCCTGAAATTCCCTTACAGCCGTTGTAGTGGCAGGTCCGAAAACGCCGTCAAGCGGAGAAAGGTTAAGGTTTGGATTAAAGTAGGCTATTACGTTTAAATAGTATTGAAGTATCTGTATTTGAGGACCCTGCATACCCTGTGACAACTGTCTTACAAACGGCAGTTGTGCTTCTTCTATCGTAATACCCTCGGATACAAGGTCTGAAAGACTTTTAACCCCTGCATAATACTGTTTTATTCTGTACCATGTAGATTTGTCTACCTGACCTGTAACATTTAAATTAAAAATTCTTTGAAATTCCCTTACCGCATTTTCGGTATCAACACCGAATATCCCGTTTTCCTCTGCAATTTTCGGTATGGCGGGATAGTTCCTCGATATACGGTTTAACTCGGTCTGTATTACCTTTACGTCGTTTCCCGTATCTCCTCTCCTTAAAGGAACTCCGGGATATGACTCCTCTACGTTTTGAACGGGTGCGTTCATAACTATATCTATATCTTCTCCGTAATAATTGCGGAGTATCTGCAATGGGTCGAGTCCGCTTTCTGCAAGAGATACCGTACCCCACTGTGAAAGTCCGTTGCACCTTGACGTGGTACCGTTACAAAACTGCGTAAAATACGGTGCTACACTTCCTTGTCTTACTACGTAGTTATTAAAAATTTCGTCTACTATATCGCTTACATTTTCGTATATTTCCCTATTCTCCACAAATGCTTGGTCAAATGCAGTGGTATTCGTTATATCAAAATCGTATCCCCTTGAACGGTAGTATTCTGTATACACCCTGTTAAGTGCATACGATATTATCGCATAGACATTTGCTCTTATGGCATTTTCGGGCCATGTGGGATATATTTCGCTTGATGCCACGTTCTTCACATAGTCGGAAAAACTCACGGTGACGTTTCGTGCATTAGCGTTCGGTGCACCTAAATGCACCACTATGTTTTCAGGTATAACGGGCAGATTGACTTCGGGCATACTTAAAACCTCCCCTTATAAATCGTAACTGTTAGACTCATCGTATATATTGGGAGTCTTGTCGTTCCCCGCCGCAGAAATTAAAACAAGGTCTGCACTTTGTACCGATTTTACACCGGGAAATACGGGCACATTCATATTAACTTGTTCTATGTATCCGTCCGACTTTACCGATACGTTGTACTGTGCATACGGCAGTTCTACCTCTCCTGCATTTTCAGAAAGACTTTTCGGCGGTGTGGGAAGTGTGAAAGACGGTGTGCGTCCGCTTTCGTCGGTAACGGCTGTATGCACTACCTCCATATTGTCGTAACTGCCCTTAAATATCGTGACTACTGCACCTACAACGGGATATAATCCTCTTAAAGTAGTTACGTTTACCGTAAGCTCTCCCGTGTTTTGCCCACTCGGTATTTCGGCACTGTTTGACTGTGCATTTACATATTTTTTCTTTGATATACGGTAAGCCGACATCAGTTCATCACTGTACTTCTTGATAAGTTCTCGCTCGTCCATAAAACACCCTCCAAAAACATTATAAAACAATATATTCTATGCTGTTTTTTGGGATATGTTATTTTTAAGTTTAAAAAAGCAATATTTGAGAACAATTACGTTCGTTTCGCTTGACTTTTTCTTTTAAAATTATATAATATATTTGCAGATGAGATGTGGCAATTAAAATGTCAAAAGGTGGAACTGTTATGATAGACACAAGTATAAGGAAACTCGTATGTTACGGACTTTCAAAAAATCTTTTTGAAAAGCGTGACGAAATTTTTATTACCAATAAAATTGTTGAAGCGTTACGGCTTGACTCTTACGAATGTGACCTTGATTTTTTAGATGTTGATTTAGAAGAAGTTTTAGGCGAAATCCTCGATTACGCTGTACAAAACGGCTTGATTGAGGACAACATAACCGAAAGAGACCTTTTTGACACCAAAATTATGGGTCTTATGGTTCCCCGTCCCTCGTATGTGACCGATAAATTTTATTTGCTTTATAAACAGTCCCCGCAAAAGGCAACCGACTACTATTATAATCTGAGTTGCGACAGTGATTACATAAGGCGTTACCGCATAAAAAAAGACCTTAAATGGCAGGTAGACACACAATACGGTACGCTTGATATTACCGTAAATCTTTCCAAACCCGAAAAGGACCCGAAAGCCATTGCAGCCGCCAAATCGGCACCGCAATCAGGATACCCAAAATGTCTTCTTTGCAAAGAATGTGAAGGGTATGCAGGTAGACTTAACTTTCCTGCAAGACAAAATCACAGAACTATCCCCGTTAAGATAAACGGAAGTGATTGGTTTTTCCAGTATTCCCCCTATGTTTATTATAACGAGCACTGTATCGTGTTTAACTCGGAACATACCCCTATGGCGATAAACACAGACACATTTAGAAAACTTTTTGATTTTGTAAAACAGTTCCCTCATTATTTTGTCGGTTCAAATGCCGACCTGCCTATTGTCGGAGGCTCAATTTTAAGTCACGACCATTTTCAGGGCGGACACTACACCTTTGCAATGGCAAAAGCAAAAATAGAAAAAGAAATTACATTCAAAGGCTTTGAGGGTGTAAAAGCAGGAATTGTAAAGTGGCCTATGTCGGTAATACGCCTTAGTGCCACAGATACGGACGTCTTGATATTACTTGCAGAAAAAATCCTAAAATGTTGGCGTGGTTATACCGATGAAACCGTTGGCATTTTTGCCAATACCGATAACACACCTCACAACACAATAACGCCGATAGCCCGTAAAAACGGTGAAAATTTTGAACTTGATTTGGTACTTAGAAACAATATCACAACAGGAGAACACCCATTAGGCGTTTTCCATCCGCATAGCGAACTTCACCACATAAAGAAAGAAAATATCGGTCTTATTGAGGTTATGGGACTTGCAGTTCTTCCGGCAAGGTTAAAAAGTGAGATTGAGGACCTTAAAAAAGCAATATTAAACGGCGAAGATATAAGGAATGACGAAGTCCTTTCAAAACACGCCGATTGGACCGACGAAATCAAACTTAAATATAAAGATTTAAATGAAACAAATATCGACAAAATATTAAATGATGAAATCGGTATCGTATTTTCAAAGGTGCTTGAACACGCAGGCGTGTTCAAGCGTGACAATAAAGGACTTTCTGCATTTATCAAATTTACCGAAACAGTTAACAAAATTTAAAAGAGCATAAAAAAATCAACCCTTAACAGAACACAAATTGTTCGGCATAAGGGTTGATTTTTGATTTTATAGTTTCGATAACAGATTATCTATTGAATTGTCATTTTTGAAATCAACTTCACAAGGCTTTTTGCACAAGGACCAATTTTCAGTATGTTCGCTTGTCTCGTTCGGTTTTACCTCTTTTAGTTCTCCTAATGATTCGACCTCTATAAACAGATTGTTTGTATAGGTTTCAAACGAACAACCGCCATCGGGATACTTTGAAGTCGGGTGATATGTAGCGTAACTTTTGCGGAATATATCATCGCCTAAAACGTAATAAACGGTGCCTTTGTTAAGGTCAAAGCCGAGTTTTATAGGACTTGTTGCGTTTGTATCCTGATGCAAAGTGACGTATTTTTTGCCCCAATATATTCTGTTGTCACTCATATCGGTATAGGGCCAAACCGATACTATCCTGTTTGACAGAAGTCCCGTATCGTTATCGTTCATCGGAATTATAAGAGTACCGCCCTGATTTGAAACTGAAAGTCCCCAAATCGCAAACTCTATTGATTTTTTCGATATATTCTTTACCCTCATAGTGACCTGCATATCGGCGGTATCTTTGTTCATCTTGATTTCAAGTTGCTTTGCAACGCCGTTTTCGGCTTCGGCTTTTGGAGTGAAAACCACACCGCAGTCGGTTTTTTCATACTCTACCTTGCAGTCATCAGGATAATAAGTCTGAGGATATGCTTCGGGAGAAGTCCAAATACGGTGACCGCCTAAATTTTCCCATTTTTTATCTTTACCAAAGAAGTCTGTAAATTCCTTATCGGTCTTTGAGCCGAGTGCAGTACGGTCAGCATACATAATATTCTGACCGCCTACATATCCGAAATGTATAATCCTCGGACCTATGTCAACCGTAATGTAAGCCTCAATTATGCCGTTTGATATGCTTACAACCTTTCCGTAATCTTTAAAACTTTCCAATTCTTTAACTTCAATCATAAAAATCCTCCGTTTTTTATACTCGCTTTATAATATTTTTATTAATAAAAATACTTGAAAAAATATGGTAAATAGTTTATCATATACATAAGTTATATCACAATGAATTTGAATTTTCAATATGTTTTAGTGGTATTAATTAAATAAAAATTTTTGAGGAATAATTATGAACATTAATGAAACAAAACAAAAAATATCTTCCGGTTTTTTTAACGATACTTTTTCAAAACTTTATACCGATATTTCTCTTGCACAATCACGCTATATAAAGGCTTGTGACGAATTTGAAAAACTCTACGGCGATAGGGACAATATAAGACTTTTCAGTGCTCCGGGGCGTACCGAAATAGGCGGTAATCATACCGACCATCAACACGGCAAAGTACTTGCAGGAAGTGTTGACCTTGACGTTATCGCCGTTGTAAGTGCCACTGATGGGAACACTGTTCGCATTAAATCCGAAGGTTTTCCCATGGACGAAATAGATATTAACGTTCTTGACATACAAAAGGCTGAAACCGAAAAGGCGGCATCTTTAATACGTGGCGTTTGTGCGGCTTTCAAAAACAACGGATATAATATAGGCGGTTTTGACGCTTATACTACCTCAAATGTCTTAAAGGGTTCGGGGCTTTCGTCTTCCGCAGCATTCGAGGTTTTAGTGTCAAATATAGTAAATGGATTATATAACTCACACAGCGTTGATGCCGTTTCTATTGCAAAGTATTCGCAGTTTGCCGAAAGAGAGTATTTTGGTAAACCCTGCGGTCTGCTTGACCAGATGGCAAGTTCCGTAGGCGGTTTTACATATGCCGATTTTAACGATCCTGCAAATCCCGTTGTTGAAAAAATAGACATTGATTTATCAAAATCAGGATATACTCTGTGTGTAGTAGATACGGGTGGCAATCATGCCGATTTAACGCAGGATTATGCCGATATTACGATTGAGTGTAGAAATGTAAGCAACGAACTCGGCGTGGAATTTTTGCGTGATGCAGACGAAAAAAAGTTTTATTCAAATTTGGCAGAAATCAGAAAAGTTTGCGGTGACCGTTCGGTTTTAAGGGCATTTCATTTCTTTAATGAAAATGCAAGGGTAACAAATCAGTGCAAGGCACTGAAAGATGGCAATTTTGATGAATTTTTTACCCTTGTAAACGCTTCGGGTGAATCCTCATATAAGTATTTGCAAAATATTTATTCGCCGTCTAATCCGTCAGAGCAGGGACTTTCTCTGGCACTTGCACTGACACAACAATTTATCGGTAAAGACGGTGCATGCAGGGTACACGGCGGTGGCTTTGCAGGAACAATACAGTGTTACATAAAAAACGAAAGACTAACAGATTACAAAAAAATGATAGATGCAGTATTCGGAGAGGACAGTTGTGTAATTTTAAAAATACGCCCCGTCGGCGGATATGAGATAAAATAGTACATAATTTGATAACTTTATCCAACAAGAAGGGGCTGTGACGAAATAGCAGTCCGAAAAGAAGAAAATTAAACCGCCGAACAGTTTTAACTGAATGGCGGTTTTGGTTTTATTATTAATTTTTCTTTGCGGTGTTGATTGAGGAAATGAGAAGTTTTTTGAGTTCAAGACAATCATTGAGTAACGACTCAAACATTTTATAGTCTATATAATCGGATTTTGATAAAAGTCTTAACCAATATTCCGTTTCGGCGGTTTCTTTAAGTGCGATATGCAGTTTTGCCACAAAATCCGCTTTGCTGTTGCCATATTGTGCTTCATTTATATTTGCCCCAACGGAAGTGCCGGAACGGATTATTTGTTTTGATATAATATGTTCTTTTTGTGCATCTTCTAAAAACTTACATAGTTTAATAATTCTTGCGGCAAAATCTATTGATTTATCAATTAAAATATTATCTTTCATTTTATATTACCGATTGTATTTTAGCACAAACTTTCTGATAAATCAATTATTCATTATTAAGTTTTAAGTATTCATTATTCATTTAGAAAACCTATCACAAAGAAACTAATGAATAATGAATATCGAATAATGAAAAATGAATAATACAAAGCGAAAACCTACCACTTACGTGATAGGTTTTCGCTTTGGCGCCTCAAGTAGGACTCGAACCTACGACAACGCGGTTAACAGCCGCGTGCTCTACCGACCGTTATAGTTTGACTGCAAATGTTCCTGTTGAACTTTGCGAGGCTTTTTTACCAAATTCCCGCTACCAATGCGGGCTCTCGGACATATTATTACCTTAATAACTTAATGTCAGCTGAGCACTCAGGCAACGCTTAAACCGATAATCGTGTTTTTCCACTTTTCGCAGAAATCCTGATATGTCATATTGAGGGTTACATTTACTTGATAGTCCTTCCCTACTGTGATATGGTCAATGAGCTGACCCAATATCATCTTTTTCTGCTCGAGTGTTGCAAGGTCAAATTCTTCGGACCAACTTTTGAAGCGTTCGTATGCCGGTTGTATTCTTTCTATGGCACGTGCGCCCTTCTGCTCTTCTGCTTCCAATATACCCAGCTGATCGTTCAGTTCCGATATGTTGGATTTGATAGTCAGAACAGCAGCGGAAAGGTCGTCCATAGTAAAGGCACTCTCGCCCAATAATGATTTACCCATTTCTTCGTGCAGTTTTTCAAGTTGCAAATTGAATTTATTGATTTTCTCTTTGAGTTCCTTTTGCTTTTCCCGATTTAGCGTTGTTTGTTTTTTGAAACTTTCTTTTAAAACAATTTCATCGGGTGCATCCTTTATGCCGGCCAGGAGTTGTCTTACAAATTCGGAAACTATATTATCTATTCTTTCAGCACTGTAAGTTGCCTGTCCGTCGCAGTCGTTAAGTTTTCTGCTTTTGTGATAGCAAGAATATTTAAGGGATTCATCAAGATAAACGCTGCCGTCCCTGCGGCACCGTTTATTTTTATAATGAATGCTTGTCATTCTGCCGCCACAATGAGCACAAAAAATAAATCCGTCACAAAGAGTCATACCCTTTGTTTGTAATGCAATAGTTCTTTTAACATCGTTCTTTACATTACGCTGCACCATAATTTCCTGAACTCTTTCAAAATCGTCTTCGCTGATAATAACCAGTCTGTCCTGTTTGGGTGAGACCGCTTCACCGGAAACGATATATCCGCAATAAATCCTATTTGTCAATATCCTTCGGATTGTATTACTTTGAAATTTACTGCCCTTATGGGTTTTGATGTTTATGGAGTTGCAATATTCGGCGATCCGATGGGAACCGTAACCTTCACAAAGAGTCTTTGAAAAAATCATACGAACTGTTTCGGCTTCCGCCTCATCAATTTCAAGTATGTTAATTTCACGACCTTTGTTATTCTTTTTACCGGTTCCTGTCAGCTTATAGCCAAACGGAATGACACCTCTTGTGAATACGCCTTCCAATGTTAATTGG
>CALGCE010000181.1 GCA_937884625.1 uncultured Clostridia bacterium | reverse complement strand
GAAAGTAAAGTCGCCCTTTTCTTCTTCGCAAAGCCTTACTACCTCTCTTGCCAATTCCTCTCCGCCTTTACCTCCGTCTGCCCAAACGGTAGACAAAACGGTATTAACACCAAGTTCCCTGCACTTACTTATAATAAAATCTATTTCTCTGTCAGTATCGGTCGGGAAACGGTTTATTGCGACTACGCAGGGAAGTTTATATACATTCTTAATATTTGAAACATGACGCAAAAGATTGGGTATACCCTTTTCAAGTGCGGTAAGACTTTCGGTTGTAAGTTCGCTCTTTGATACACCGCCGTGCATTTTAAGTGCCCTGACAGTTCCTACAACGACTACTGCATCAGGTACAAGAGATGCCATACGGCACTTAATATCCAAAAACTTTTCTGCTCCCAAATCTGCACCGAATCCTGCTTCGGTAACGGTATAGTCGCCCATTTTAAGAGCCATTTTAGTAGCCATAACCGAGTTACAGCCGTGTGCTATATTGGCGAACGGTCCGCCGTGTACGAAGGCTGGAGTACCCTCCAAAGTCTGAACAAGATTAGGTTTGAACGCATCCTTTAAAAGTGCCGTCATAGCACCGACTGCTTTAAGGTCGCCTGCCGTTACGGGCTTATCGTCATACGTATAACCTACTATTATTCTTGAAAGACGTTCTTTTAAATCGGTTATTGAAGTAGCAAGACAGAACACCGCCATTATTTCACTTGCAACGGTTATATCAAAGCCGTCTTCTCTCGGCATACCGTTGGGTTTACCGCCCATACCGTTTACTATAAAACGCAATTGACGGTCGTTCATATCAACGCAACGTTTCCATGTGATTTTTCTAACATCAATACCGAGTGAGTTGCCCTGTTGAATATGGTTATCAAGCATAGCCGCAAGGAGATTATTAGCAGCACCTATTGCGTGAAAATCACCCGTAAAATGCAGGTTTATATCCTCCATTGGTACTACCTGTGCATATCCGCCACCTGCGGCACCGCCCTTTACACCGAATACCGGTCCCAAAGACGGCTCACGCAAAGCAACAGTTACATCCTTGCCTATTCTTTTAAGACCGTCCGCAAGACCTATCGTAGTAGTAGTCTTTCCCTCACCCGCAGGGGTAGGGGTAATCGCCGTTACAAGAATAAGTTTACCGTCCTTACGGTCGGTTTCCTTTAAAAGCAGTGGGTCTACCTTTGCCTTATACTTACCGTACTGCTCAATATACTTTTCATCAAGATGGGCAGTCTTTGCAATTTCGGTAATGGGTTTCATTTTACATTCCTGTGCTATTTGGATATCTGATTTATAAGCCATTAAAATTACTCTCCTTTGAAGTATTTAACCGCAGATTCAAACATACGAATATCATAGTTACCGTAAACATTCTTATAAAGACCTGCACCCACACGCTCACTGTGTCCCATTTTGCCGAATACTCTGCCGTCGGGAGAGGTAATACCCTCAATGGCGTATGCAGAGTTATTGGGATTAAAGTGTACATCACTTGAAGCGTTACCGTCAAGGTCAACATACTGGGTTGCAATCTGTCCGTTTTCAGCCAAAGACTTAATGAGTTTATCGTCTGCCAAAAATCTTCCCTCTCCGTGAGAAATAGGAACGTTTACTATATCGCCTACATTCATAAGAGCAAGCCACGGCGACTTATTGGAGGCTATTCTCGTTCTTACTATTCTTGACTGATGGCGTGCGATTGTATTAAACGTAAGTGTGGGACAGTTTTCATCGGTATCTATTATCTTACCGTATGGTACAAGACCTAATTTTATAAGTGCTTGGAAACCGTTACAAATACCGCACATAAGACCGTCACGCTTTTCGAGTAATTCGGTAACTCCGTCCTTAATAGCACTGTTACGGAAGAAAGCGGTTATAAATTTACCGCTTCCGTCAGGCTCGTCACCGCCTGAAAAACCGCCGGGTACAAATATCATCTGTGACTGTTTGATAAGGTCTGCAAATTTTTCAACGCTTCTCTTAATACCGTCGGAAGAAAGGTTGTTAATAACCATAATTTCAGCATCGGCACCTGCATCTCTTACTGCCTTTGCACTGTCGTACTCACAGTTTGTACCGGGGAAAGCAGGAATAAGCACCTTTGGTTTTGCTACCCTTATGCTCGGTGCAACACGGTTTTGTGACTTATACTCAAAGTTGCACATATTGTTACTTTTATCGGGGATATTGCAGAAATATACACCCTCTAATTTATCCTCATAAATCTTTAAAAGATTTGAAAGTGCTATACTTTCGTCTTTATAGGAAATGACACCGTCATCGGTTATAACACCTACTAACTCGCCCTCGTCTACACTATTATCCACTTCGAGCAAGAATGATGCGTAGTTATAGTCAAATATTTCTTTTATACTCTTATTCTCATTGTACTTAAAGCCTAAACCGTTACCGAATGACATCTTCATAACAGCCTCTGCTATACCGCCAATGGTTGGTGTATAACACGAAACTGCCTTACCTGAACGCAAAAGTGAGCATACTTTATCGAATAAAGCAATTAAAGAAGACGTTTTCGGTATATTGTTTTCATCATACTCGCAATTAAGAATAATTACCTTATTGCCTGCTTTTTTAAATTCAGGAGATACTATATCCCCTACTTTTTGAGTGGTTACCGCAAATGAAACTAATGTAGGCGGTACGTCTAAATCTTCAAAAGAACCGCTCATTGAATCTTTACCGCCTATTGAGCCTATGCCAAGTTCCATCTGTGCTTTAAATGCACCCAGCAATGCACAAAGCGGTTTGCCCCAACGTTTACCGTCGGTATTCGGGTGTTCAAAATACTCTTGGAAAGTAAGGTATACGTCCTCAAACTTTGCACCTGTTGCAATAAGTTTGCAAACCGATTCAACCACCGCAAGATATGCACCGTGATAGGGACTTTGTTCTGTTATAAACGGGTTGTAACCCCAAGACATAAGTGAGCAATCGTCCGTATGCTTTTTCTCAACCGAAATTTTTTGTACCATTGCCTGTATCGGCGTCAATTGATACTTACCGCCAAACGGCATAAGTACCGTACCTGCACCGATAGTAGAGTCAAACCTTTCAGATAGACCTCTTTTTGAACAGATATTAAGGTCGCCTGCGATTTTTTCGTAGTTTTCTTTAAATCCGCCCGTTATATTTTTATCCTTTAAGTCGGGTTTTACAGGGGTAATATCAATATGCTTTTCAGCACCGTTGGAGTTTAAAAACTCCCTGCTTATATCGACAATTTTCTTGCCGTTCCAATTCATTACAAGTCTTGGCTCGGATTTTACCGTTGCAACGGCTACCGCCTGTAAGTTTTCTTCCTTTGCAAGGGATAAAAACTTATCAACGTCCTTTGCCTCAACGACTACCGCCATACGCTCCTGTGACTCGCTTATTGCAAGTTCCGTTCCGTCAAGTCCGTCATATTTTTTAGGAACTTTATTAAGGTCTATTTCAAGACCGTCCGCAAGTTCGCCTATTGCTACCGAAACACCGCCTGCACCGAAATCGTTACAACGCTTTATAAGACGGCAAGCGGTTTTGTTGCGGAAAAGTCTTTGCAGTTTGCGTTCTTCGGGAGCGTTACCTTTTTGTACCTCTGCTCCGCAGGTTTCAACCGAATGTGCATTATGTGCCTTTGATGAGCCCGTTGCACCGCCGATACCGTCACGTCCCGTACTTCCGCCTAAAAGAATTACTATATCGCCGTCTTGCGGTACTTCACGCCTTACATTTTCCTGCGGTGCCGCCGCTATTACCGCACCTATTTCCATACGTTTTGCAGCGTACCCCGGATGATAAATCTCGTCTACTATGCCCGTTGCAAGCCCTATCTGGTTGCCGTATGACGAATAACCTGCCGCCGCAGTGGTTACTATCTTTCTTTGAGGCAGTTTGCCCTCTATCGTTTTACTTACGGGGACTGTTGGGTCTGCCGCACCCGTAACACGCATAGCACCGTATACATAAGACCTGCCTGAAAGCGGGTCACGAATGGCCCCTCCTATACAAGTTGCCGCACCGCCGAACGGCTCTATCTCGGTCGGGTGGTTGTGCGTTTCGTTCTTGAAAAGGAGCAGCCAGGGCTCTTTTTTGCCGTCCGTTTCAATTTCCATCTTCACCGTGCAGGCGTTGATTTCC
>CALGCE010000180.1 GCA_937884625.1 uncultured Clostridia bacterium | reverse complement strand
AGCAAAGGATAACGCAAAGGTTATCGACGCTGCAATTACCGACCTCGGTAAGATTACCGGTCAGAAGGCTGTTCCCTGCCGTGCAAAGAAATCGGTAGCTAACTTCAAGCTCCGTGCCGGAATGCCTATCGGTGCAAAGGTAACTTTAAGAGGAGAAAGAATGTATGAATTTGTTGAAAGACTTTTCAATGCTGCGCTTCCGAGAGTTAGAGACTTCAGAGGTATAAATCCCGATGCATTTGACGGTCGTGGCAACTATGCCATGGGCGTAAAAGAGCAGTTGATTTTCCCTGAAATCGAGTACGATAAAATCGATAAGGTTAGAGGTATGGACATTATTTTTGTTACTACCGCAAAGACAGATGAAGAAGCCCGTGAATTATTAAGTCTTATGGGCGCTCCGTTTGCAAGATAAGGAGAAGGAATTATGGCTAAAACATCTATGAAAGTAAGTCAGGCACGTCCTGCTAAATTTTCAACAAGACAGTATAACAGATGTAAAATCTGTGGCCGCCCGCACGCTTATCTTCGCAAGTACGGCATATGCCGTATATGCTTCCGTGAACTCGCTTATAAGGGTGAGATTCCGGGTGTTAAGAAGGCAAGTTGGTAAGGCGTAAAACTATAAGGAGGTTTACGGCATGCAAATCACCGATACAATAGCCGATATGCTTACGAGAATACGTAACGCATCAGCGGCAAAACATGATTCGGTAGATGTACCTGCGTCAAAGGTAAAGAAGGCAATCGCACAGATATTGCTTGACGAGGGATACATCAGCAGTTTTACCGTAGAAGAAGACGGTAAACAGGGCGTAATTCACATTAAGTTGAAGTACGGTCAGAACAAATCGCAGACTATTACCGGTATACGCAGAGTATCAAAACCGGGTTTGCGTATTTATACAAATGTAGAGGATATGCCAAGGGTTATGAAAGGTCTTGGTGTAGCAATCCTCTCCACCTCAAAGGGTATAATGACAGACAAGCAGGCACGTCAGGCAAACGTCGGCGGAGAAGTCCTCGCTTACATTTGGTAAGGGGGTGCAGTAGTTATGTCAAGAATAGGAAAGAAGCCAATAGCAATTCCGGCAGGTGTTGACGTTAAGATAGCCGACAATAAAGTTACCGTAAAGGGACCGAAAGGCGAACTTACAACGTCATTTAATCCTGACATCACTGTTGCAGTCGAGGGTGCCGAGATAATCGTTACCCGTCCGTCAGACAACAAGGAGCATCGTGCTATGCACGGTCTTACCCGTACACTCATAGCCAATATGGTTATCGGTGTTACCGAGGGTTACAAAAAGGAACTCGAAGTAAACGGTGTAGGTTACCGTGCACAGAAGCAGGGAAATAATCTCGTAATGAATTTAGGTTATTCCCATCAGGTCATCATTCCCGAAGTAGAGGGAATAAAGGTAGAAGTACCGTCTGCTAATAGCATTATTATCAGCGGTGCAGATAAGCAGTTGGTAGGTCAGTTTGCAGCAGACGTGCGTAAGAAACGTCCGCCTGAGCCGTACAAGGGCAAGGGTATCAAGTACGTTGACGAGCATATCCGCCGTAAAGAGGGTAAGGCCGCCAAGGGCGCTAAGAAGTAATAAAGGAGTGTTATCGAAATGGTTAATAAACCGAACAGTAAACAAGCAAGACTTAAACGCCATGCTCGTGTTCGTTCCAAGATTAGCGGTACTGCACAGTGCCCCCGTCTTGACGTATTCCGCTCCAACAGCAACATCTACGCCCAGATTATCGACGATGTAAACGGTGTTACTCTCGCAGCAGCGTCTTCTAACGAAAAAGATTTCAAAGAAAACGGCTCAAATAAAGAGGGTGCCCGCAAGGTTGGACAGTTAATCGCTGAACGTGCCGCAGCAAAGGGTATAGAGCAGGTAGTATTCGACCGTGGCGGATATATTTATCACGGACGTGTCAAGGAACTTGCCGAAGGTGCCCGTGAGGGCGGTCTCAAGTTCTAAGAAGGAGGAATACTTTTGGCTACAAATATTGACGCATCAACATTAGATTTACAAGAACGTGTAGTTGCTATAAACCGTGTATCCAAAACCGTCAAGGGCGGACGTATAATGAAGTTCTCCGCACTCGTGGTTGTAGGTGACGGTAACGGTATAGTAGGTTACGGTTTGGGCAAAGCCGGCGAAGTTCCGGATGCTATCCGTAAAGGTATCGAAGATGCCAAGAAGAACCTTATTAAGGTTTCCTTAAAGGGTACTACCATTCCCCACGAAATCATCGGTGAATTCGGTGCAGGCAGAGTACTTTTAAAGCCGGCTGCACCCGGTACCGGAGTTATCGCAGGTGGAGCAGTACGTGCGGTTGTTGAAACCGTTGGTATCAAGGATATTCGTACAAAGGCTTTGCGTTCAAACAATCCGTGCAACGTAGTTCGTGCAACGGTTGAAGGACTTGCCGCACTCAGAGATGCCGAACAGGTTGCGGCAGTTCGTGGTAAGACCGCAAAAGAAATCATAGGTTAAGGAGGAGCAGCACTATGGCAACAAGAAAAAAGGCTGCCGGCCTTACAGTAAAACTCGTAAAGAGTACAATCGGTAGTAAAAAAGACCAGATTGCAACGGTAGAGTCACTCGGACTTCACAAGGTAGGAGATGTATCGGTACAACCCGACAACGCTCAGACCAAGGGAAAAATTAACAAGGTTTCACATCTTGTTAAAGTAATCGAGGGCAAGTAATACCGAAAAGGTCACTTTAAGTGACGGTGCGGTTTTATAACCGCTAATCAAGCAAGGAGGTGCGAACAATGAAATTGCATGAATTGTCACCGGCTTTGGGTTCTACAAAGGAGTCAAAGCGTATAGGCAGAGGTCACGGTTCAGGTAACGGCAAAACTGCCGGTAAGGGACACAAAGGTCAAAAAGCCCGTGCAGGTCACGGAATGAGACCGGGATTTGAAGGCGGTCAGATGCCACTTCAAAGACGTGTACCAAAACGTGGCTTCAACAATATTTTTGCTAAGGAAGTTATTTCAATCAACGTTTCCGCTCTCGAGGTGTTCGATGACGGTGCAGTGGTTGATGCTAACGCTCTTAAAGCAAAGGGAATCATTAAGAAAGCGGATATGCCCGTTAAGATTTTGGGTAACGGTAAACTCACTAAGAAACTTACCGTTAACGTAAACGCATTTTCCGCTTCTGCCGCAGAGAAGATTAACGCTGCGGGCGGAAAGGCTGAGGTGATTTAAGATGCTCGAAACTCTTAAAAATGCGTGGAGAGTTAAAGAACTTCGCAATAAGATACTTTTCACCATCTTTATTATCATCATTTTCAGAAATATGCTGTAATTCAACTTCAGTATCTATGGTTTCATTATTATCAACTTGTTCAATTG
>CALGCE010000179.1 GCA_937884625.1 uncultured Clostridia bacterium | reverse complement strand
TACCAAACGGATTGCCGAGCACCGATACATACATTTCGTCTACTACCTCTACTTGAGCAGTTGAAAAGGGTATCAGTCCGAAAATTTTTAGGTCAACATCAAAAACGTCGCCCACGTTATGGGTGTTTACCTGTGACATTTTAGCACCGTTATACTCTGCCGTTACGGGTATATACGAGTTTATTTTAAGGGTATCTCCTCTTGTGATTTTATAGTTTTCGGGGATACTTTGTCCCATTATATAAACCGCTATATATACAGTTGCACAAAATGCCGTAGATAACAAAAACAAGGTCTTTACTGCCTTTTTTAAAATCTTCATTTTTTCACTTCCTAATGTTACTTTTCCCCCAAAATTTTATAATAAAAAGGAAATTATTTTTAAAAACAAAAAGGACACACAAAACCCTTAAAGAGTTTTGTGTGTCCCCTGTTTTTTTAATTTTATTCGCCGAACGGAAAATCAAAAGTACCGCCTGATGAATTACCGCCCGATTGAGAATTTTCTTCCTTTTTTATCGAAGAGGAATAACTTGACTCGCCTACATTTGCCTTTAATTTTACGTTATATTCCGATGTTTTACCCTTTTTGGATATCACCGTAATAGTTATACTGTCGCCTGCTTTGCTGTCTTCAATAATGTCAAGAACAATATCGTCATTGGTAATTTCTTTACCGTTTATGTGGGTTATAATATCGCCCTCTGTAACCTTGCCGTAAATATCGCTGTCCTCGCTTACCGACGAAACGTAAAGACCCACATTATCATAACCGTTTACCTTTGCAATAACCGAGTTTAATTCGGTGTAGGTTATACCAAGTTTTGCCCTATCTGTTACCTTGCCGTTTTTAATCAACTGTTCGGCTACCCTTTTCATAGTAACTGTGGGAATGGCGTAACCTATTGAATCGTATTCAACACCTGCAAGTTTCGAGGAAGTAATGCCCACAACCTGACCGTACATATTAACGAGTGCACCGCCCGAACTTCCGGGATTTATGGCACTATCGGTCTGAATAAGACTTGCTGTATAATTTGAGGTCGTTTTTACACGGCGTTTTGTAAGAGAAATCATACCGCCCGTAATAGACGAATTGTCAACCGCACTGCTCGGTCTTCCCACCGCAACGACACTTTGTCCGCAAACAAGTTCGTTTGAATTACCAAACTGCGGTACTGCAAATTTATCTTTGCTTTCTATTTTTAAAACCGAAAGGTCGCTAATTGAATCTCCTGCTATATACTTTGCGTCGTATTCCTTACCGTCATACATATAAATTTTAAAGTTCGGTGCACCGATTTCTGCATAAATGTGATCGTTTGTTATAACGTAACCGTCCTCCGAATAGATAACGCCCGACGCTTCGGATGCAGAGCCATTTGAGTTATAAACCCTTATTCCCACTACCGACTTATTGATAATACTGTACACCTGCTCGGCAGTGCTTTCGTCTTTATTCTTTGGTTTTGATGCCAAATCAACATTTACAGAAGCACCCGATTTTGAAGAAATACTGTTTTTCCCAAAGAAGTACCCTGCCGCACTTGCCCCCGTTAAAAGTATTACAGATGCGACTATAACGGCAAATATTTTTAAGCCTTTACTTGCAGGTTTATAATCGTTAATCGGATATACGGGAGGATATTCTATCCTGTTTAAAACGGGATTTTCCTCCTGTGTTTGCTCCTCTATATCAGGAATTTCATCAAAATTGTCTTTTTCTGTTTCTTCGTTTTGCTCATCGTAGGTGGGTGTTTCATTATCGAATTCTTCCATATTTATCCTCCTATTTTGTAATCGGCAGAGTAACCTCAAATCTGGTAAATTCATCCTCTTTACTCGTTACGGTTATCGTACCGCCGTGTGTTTTCACAATAGTTTTTACTATATAAAGACCAAGTCCCGTACTGTTTTTATTAGCAGACCTTGACTTATCGACCTTATAAAACCTTTCAAATACAAAGGGCAGTTCCGACTGCGGAATACCTTTGCCTGTATTTGAAATAATAAACGTCATTTTTTTAGAATCGAATTTGAGTGCAAAATCAATTTTGCCGTCTTTACGGTTAAACTTTATAGCATTATCGACAAGATTATAAATTACCCTGTGTATCAAGTCCTTGTCTGCCGTAATCGTTACGCTCCCGATTTCGTCAAGACCGTTTATTTCAAGACCTGCCTCTTCTATTCTCTGTTCTTGGCTTATAACAACGTTAAACAGCAGTTGACTGAAATCAAACTTTTCATTTTTAAGGACAAACTCTCCCGATTCGAGTTTTGACACGCTTAACATTGACTCTACCATACGGGAAAGCCGTCTTACCTCGTCGGACACTATTTTCAGGTAATATTTTTGTTTATCTTCGCTTATTGTACCGTCTATAATACCGTCAATAAAACCGCTTATTGTAGTCATCGGCGTTTTCAGTTCGTGCGACACGTTTGCAACGAAACTTTTTCGCATTTCTTCAAGTCTTGCAAGGGAGTTTGTCATTTGATTGAAAGAAACCGCAAGTTCGCCTATTTCGTCGTCGCTCGTAACGGGTACACGTCTTGAAAAATCGCCCTTTGCCATTGCCTTTGCCGCACTTGACATAAGCTTAAGCGGACGGGTAAACCGATAACTTAAAACATAAAGCGCCGCAAACATTATTATTAGCGGAATTATTGCAGAAACAAGATAAATTCTTACAACTTTTCTTGTAAGTCCCCGTATTGCCGACATAGGCGCCGCAGCAACGACATAGCCTATGTTATCGCCTACGGGAGTAACTATACCCGCACTCGAAACATAATGCGGTTCCTTAAAAAAGCCAAGAGTGGTAAGCTTATCTAAATTTTGTTTGTTTGAAGATTTTGTTAAGTATGAACTGTCAATTTTCTTGTTTGTATGTTTGCAAAAGCCGTTTTGAGTCCATTCTGTACAGCTGCAAACATTTATTACTCCGTATGAATCGGTTATATAAACATCATAGTCGGAAACAACGGTTAAATTATGCATAATG
>CALGCE010000178.1 GCA_937884625.1 uncultured Clostridia bacterium | reverse complement strand
CCGTATGTTCTCGTTATTTGTGAGAATCACGGTATTCGTACGCAAAATAATTACAGAACTCTTGCTGTGCCGGATGCTGTATTCAGTGAATTGAGCAAAAGAGAAGTAATGATTGAGGCAAATAAAATGCGGTATCAGCCATATTATGACGAGGACTATATTTGTTGCCAAAAGGACGGAAAAACACCGGCACTAAGTTTGCTCAATGATGCACTTTCTGCAATTTGCAAAAAATCAAAACTCGGCTCGATTACGGTACAAGACCTCAGAAATACCTATGCCGTTCGCTTCTTGAATGACTCTGGGACTTTACAGGAATTATCCCTGAATTTGGGGTATAGCAGTATTAAAACGACTGATGAGCGATATGGGAATTTTTCGAGAAAGCCTCAATCCGCCAAGGAAATTATTGATTCAATATTTAAGGTGAGTTGAGTAATGACGAGTAATTGTTATGTGGATTTCAAAATAAGCGGTGTAATAAAAATTAAAAGGAAATACGGCTTTCGCATTTACTTAAAATTAACCGACGGAAGCAAAACAACAAAACAGCATTCCGGTTTTGAAACCAGAAAGGCGGCAAGTGAAGCAAGAGATAAAGCGGTGGCGGAACTGTATACACATACTTATGTTCTTAACAAGAAGTTGACGGTATCGGAATATCTGGATAATTGGTTGGAAAACGAAATCAAAAAAACCAAAAGATCTGCTACTTATTCGACCTATTACTATTGTATTAAAAATAACATTGCACCCTATATCGGAAAAATCAAACTTTGTGAGTTAAGCCGTCTTCATATCAATTACTTATATGAAAAGGTAAGTAAAGAATCGTATTCAAATGCTAAAATGGTAAGGAACATTCTGAAAACTTCATTGAAACACGCAAACGACCGGCAGCAGATATCTTCAAATCCCACGGAGGGTATCTGCTTGCCAAAGCAGTCGCATAATGATAATAAACCGCAAAAAACCTTGACGGCAGAACAAGTGGGAATACTCATTGAAAATGCTAAAGGCACCAAAATATATTTATTTGTTCTATTTGCGTCTTTGATGGGGTTAAGACGGGGAGAAATATTAGGGCTTAAATATGCGGATGTAGATTTTGAAAACCACACCATTCACATCACACGCCAATTAGGAAAAGATGTTAATAAGTCGGCACCCGTCAAAAATGTAACAAAGCAGGAAATACCGCTTAAAACAAATTCATCCGACCGGATAATAGCTATGCCGGATTTAGTGTATGAGGCGGTAATTAAGGAAAGAGCACTATATGAAAAGCACCGCAGCAGACGAAAGAAAACCTTTGTTGATGCGGATTATATCTGTTGTTCGACCTACGGCAGACCGAGAAGTCCGGCATTTGTCTATCAGCCCTTCAAGGAACTTTTGAAAAAGTGCGGCTTACCGGATATCCGTTTTCACGATTTAAGGCATACCTGTGCCACTATTCTTTTTGAAAACGGGGTAGATATGCAGGTTATCTCGGATACGCTCGGGCATTCGAAACCGTCAATGTCATTTGATGTGTACGGAGATAAAACCCGAATGCAAATTGTAAGAACGAGTTGGATTAACGGATTAAACGAATATGCGGGTAAAGTGTTATATAAAACTTTATGAAAGTCTTTCTTTTAAGAGAAAACTGTGGTATAATAACCTATATAAAAAAGTGACTTTTTTCGTCCAAAGCACATTTTATACATATTTAACTTGATTTATTGATTAAAAAGAGAGGAGGGAAAATGCCAATGGATAAATTTGAAATCGTATCAAAATTTAAGCCGACGGGTGATCAACCGCAGGCCATAGAAAAGTTGGTAGACGGTATTAACAAAGGGCTGAAAGAACAAGTATTATTGGGCGTTACAGGTAGTGGTAAGACTTTTACTATGGCGAATGTAATTGCCAAAGTAAACAGACCAACGCTGATATTAGAGCCAAATAAGACATTGGCTGCCCAAATCTGTTCCGAGCTTCGTGAATTTTTTCCTAATAGTGAAGTTGCCTTCTTTGTGTCCTACTACGATTACTACCAACCCGAAGCTTATATACCCGGTACTGATACTTATATAGAAAAAGATTCTTCTATAAACGATGAAATAGATAAACTTCGTCACAGTGCCACATGTGCTTTATCTGAAAGACGGGACGTAATAATTGTGGCGTCCGTTTCGTGCATATACTCTCTTGGTAGTCCTATTGATTATAGGAATATGGTAATATCACTTCGTACCGGTATGCAAAAGGACAGGGATACTCTCATTCATAAACTTGTTGATTTGCAATATGAACGTAATGATATAAACTTTGTAAGAAACAAGTTTAGGGTACGGGGGGATACCGTTGAAGTTTATCCTGCATATTCTTACGGAAATGCAATAAGAATAGAGTTTTTCGGCGACGAAGTAGACCGAATTTGTGAAATTAATACGCTTACGGGCGAAATAAAACAAACGCTCTCCCACGTTGCAATATACCCTGCGTCGCATTATATAGTACCGCAGGATAAAATGTGCGAGGCACTAAAAGAACTTGAACGTGAAATGGAAGAAAGAGAAAAGTTTTTTATTGATAACGGAAAACTAATCGAGGCACAGAGAATACGTCAACGTACCGAATACGATATAGAAATGTTGCGTGAAATCGGCGTATGTAAAGGAATAGAAAACTATTCGAGAGTTTTATCGGGCAGACCGAAAGGCAGTACGCCGTCTACACTGCTTGATTATTTTCCCGACGATTTTCTGCTTTTTGTTGATGAATCCCACGTAACCTTACCGCAGGTAAGGGGTATGTACGGCGGTGACAGAGGAAGAAAGGATAATCTTATTGAATACGGTTTTCGTCTTCCGTCGGCTTACGATAACCGTCCGCTTAACTTTGAAGAATTTTATTCGCATATAAATCAGGCGGTGTTTGTATCTGCAACGCCGTCGCAGTTTGAAAAAGACCACGCAGAAAGGATAGTAGAACAGGTAATACGTCCTACGGGACTTTTGGACCCTGTTGTAACCGTAAAGCCGTCTGAC
>CALGCE010000177.1 GCA_937884625.1 uncultured Clostridia bacterium | reverse complement strand
GCCAAACAACGGCTCATCAGAACTATCAACTGCTCACTCCTCACTCCACACTCCTCACTCTGTGCTTGCTACCCGTAGCAATCACAGCGGCGGCATCCAAGGCGGCATCTCCAACGGTCAGCCGATCTACTTCCGCTGCGCCTTCAAGCCTGTTGCAACGCTTCTCAAAGAGGTCGAGACCGTCGACAAGGATGGCAATCCAACCATCCTCCACGCCCGCGGCCGCCACGACCCATGTGTCCTGCCACGTGCCGTACCTATCGTTGAAGCTATGGCTGCCATGACGATCCTCGACTATTATCTGTTGAACAAAACAACTCATCTATGATGAAGAATTATCTCTTTTTCATCTTTGCATTCCTATCGTTCTCGTTGACTTCATGTCATGAGAATGAAGAACCTATCGGACCTCAGGAGTGGCCAGAATCCAATCATACATTATTAATATATATGATCGGCGACAATACCCTGTCGGAATATTGCGAGATAAACACCAAGGCGTGCATTAATGGTTTATTAGGAACAGAAAATCCAGTCAACCTGGTAATCTATGAAGACGGAAAATCCACCAATCTCCAACCAGGACATAGGGGAAAACCTGCGCTCTTCCGTCTAAAGCGTAATTATGATAACAAACAGAAGGTTGATACCATCATGATCCATCAGTATGAAGAGGATCATGATTCGACAGATCCGGAAATCATGCAATCAATCATCAATGAAGCATTTGATGCATTTCCTGGAACGATCAAAGGCTTAGAACTCTGGTCACATGGCTTAGGTTGGGCGCCATCTTCAAAATATAAATCGACAAGGAGTGCTGCAGGAAATACTCGTTCTGTGCAATATATCGGAGAAGACAATGGTAACTGCCTGGAAATTTGGGATCTCCGAAAAGCATTAGAAAAATCTCCTCACCTAGATTATATCATTTTTGATGCTTGTAACATGGGACAGGCAGAAGTTGCCTATGAGTTACGAAACGTGGTTGACTATATGCTTGCCTGCCCTACAGAGATTATGGCACAAGGTCTTCCTTACGCAGACCTAATCCAGCGACTATCCTTCTGCAATAGTAAACAGACCCTGATTTTTACATTGTCAGCATTCATTGATGAGTTTGCACTCTATTATCCTGGAACAAATAGATATGGATTAGAATATATTAATGGTGGCACCATCGCGCTCTCTGACCTGACAAAAATGACAGAGCTACATCAGGCATATAAGGCGCTATTATCAGCATGTGAAGAACGTCGCCTGCTTTTGAGTGAGCATGCATACACTTACGAGGGTGACATCCAACCTTACGGAAGAGCAACAGCTGGCTGCCGATATGATTTCTACGATATCGTAAGTTATGCCGATTTCCTCATCAACAATAATCCGGAGAAATATCCAGAATATACCAAATTGAAAGAGGCACTCGCCAATGTTATTCTTATGGAATATCACTCAGAGCACGTGCTTGACTTCAAGACAATGAATTCCTGTGGTCTCGGAGTCGGAATCCCAGAGATTTTCCTGACCACCGCCACGAATCCAAAGACACTCATGTCTGCCTACAACGAGCTGCAATGGGCTAAGGACTAATCAGAAACTAACGCTAATACAAATTAGACACCGAAACTCGTATGAGAATCGGTGTCTAACTTTTTTATTACTTCTTCAGCTGCTTGGTCAAGCGATAAAGCACCACGTCATGGCCAGGGATGCTGACCGTTTGAGGTTTCTTCGAGCGAGTAAGACCGACCTGAGGTTTCTTGCCCTTCCACCAGAGGTTGCGCCACTGATAGACATCATCCGTAAAGGAAATGGCACGCTGAGAGACTTCCTCATCGACGGTATTCCAGCGCTCCCAATCGAGGGTGACGTCCTTAGGGGTAATGCTGCGGTTGAGGAGGCAGAAGGCCCAGTCATCGCCAGCGAGAGGCTTGAGCCAAACCTCAATGCTGTCCTTCTGCTCGATGCGCATACCCTGGATGCCGAGGCTGTCCTGATCGACGGCGATAGCCTCACGGTTGGTGATGATGCTGAAGGTCTCGTCGCTCATATTGTTGAGATCATTACCGAGAATCAATGGAGCTGCCATCATACACCAGAGCGAGAAGTGTGCACGGTCCTCAGCAAAGCTCATACCGTTGCCGACCTCAAGCATATCAGGATCGTTCCAATGGTCAGGACCAGCATACTTACGGAGCTTGGCGTTGATCTCTACGTTCTGCATCACGCCATTAGCGTGCCAGCTTCCCTTATCGAGAATACCGTCGAAGTGAGCCCAGATATCGCCTGTAGTACGCCATGAGTGAGCCAGGGGTGCGCCATACTCATAACCCTTAGTATCACCCCATTCGCACATGCTGAAGAGGATCGGACGACCTGCCTGCTTCAAGGCGGTAGACATCAGTTTGTAAGCACCAGGACCCTGGATATTCTCGGTGTTGCACCAGTCATACTTCAGGTAGTCGATACCCCACTTAGCATACTGGATAGCATCCTGGAACTCGTGGCCCAGACTGCCTTCGCGTCCCCCGCACGTATGCCATCCGGCATCACTGTACAGGCCGACCTTGAGGCCGCGGCTGTGGATATAGTCTACCAGTGCCTTCATACCTGAAGGGAATTTCACAGGATCGCACTGGATGAAGCCGTTTTCATCACGTGTGCCGTGCCAGCAATCATCAAGGTTGAGATACTCATAGCCGGCTTCCAGAAAGCCTCCGTCCGCCATCACATCAGCCATCATCTTAATTACATCTTCATCGATGTCGCAGGCAAAACTGTCTATTACTATCAGTTTGATTTTCATTTTTTCAGGTATAATACTCTTAATATATACACTCGCCTGCTGACCTACCCTTACGTTTGATTTAGGCTCTGCAAGTCCTGCTAAATTTGAAGTAAGTTCGATAAATATACCGTAGTCCTCTACACTTCTTACTATACCCGACACCGTCTGCCCCTGCAAAAACAAGTCGGCGTTTTCTTCCCAAGTTCCTAAAAGTTCCTTTAAACTAAGGGTTATTCTGCCGTCAGGCGTAATACTCTTTATTACCGCCCTTATATCGTCACCGACCCTGAACCTATCGCTCGGATGCGATATTCTCGATACCGAAATCGCATCAATGGGAAGCAGTGCCACATTACCGCAACCTATATCACAAAATGCACCGAAACTTTCAAGATGCGTAATTTTTGCATCTATTACATCGCCGGACATTTTCGTTTCCATTATGTATTTAAGGCACTTTTTTTGAGCATTTTTTCTCGAAAGGAGTGCATAAATTCTCCCTGTAGCATCGGTATTTAATTCCGTCACAGTAAAACAAACAGGTCTGCCCACCCTCGATATAAGTGCTATATCTTTTGTAGTTCCCTCCGTTATACCAATTGCTCCCTCGCTTCTTGGAATGATACCCGTTATTCCTGCAAGGTCTACCGTCATATTATGCTCTGCATCGCACATCAGCACCTTTGATTCAAGCACTGTACCGTTTATTTGTGCCTGTGCCAATGCAGAAGGTGACATCATATTTCTCCTATTTTCCGCAGTATCTTTCAACCAGCCCTCAGGATAAAAGTCTTTCATTTTCTTTCCTCGCCTTTCTTTTTTGCACTGATACAATATATGTTAAAACAAGGGTAAAAATGTTTGAGGAAAAATAAAAAATCCGAATGCATACCGCATTCGGATTTTTAAAGTTATCGGTTATTCTACCGTTACCTTGCCGATGTTTATTTTAGGACTTACTATCTGTTCTTCTATGTTAACCATTTGAGAATCGTCCCTGAGTTTAAGTTCGTATGTACCTTTCGGTGCATCTTCCTTTATTTTTAACTCAAATGTTATTATTGTCCCGTTCTTTTTTGTATTTTCAAGGTCGGTTTTTGTTGCCAAACTCCTTATTACACCGTTTTTCACATTAACGTCACACTCTTCAAAAAGATTTCCGTTTTCATAACCTACATACTCAAACACGTTAGTATCATAATCAAAATTAAACTGACAGCCCCATATGCCCGGATTTTCATCTATCTTTACGGGTACTTTAATAGTTTCGTTATTAGTTGTCTTAATTGCAGGCGTCTTTACACTGCCTTTTTTCACAACATCTTCACCGTTTTGCGTACTGCCGTTATCTTTACTGTTATCACCCAAATCTGAAACCGACGAAGAAGACTGCTCATCTTTTTTAAGTATATTTACGTCAAAATGCTTTAATATTGCTACCGCCGATACGGCAATAATAATAAGTGCCACAACCCCTGCTATAATACCTAATACTAATTTTTTGTTCATATAAATTCTCCTTTAACTGTTTTTATTTATCCTCATTCATTTTATATGAATTAGATGCTCTGACATTTTCATTTGCTTTTTCATCAAAACCTTCTGTACTTTCCTTCATAAACAAAACTTTAAGCGTGAGTGCCATAAGTTTTAAGTCCTGCAACAAAGAATATGTTTCTATATACATAAGGTCCATATTTAACTTGTCCTCAGGCGAAGTGTTATATTTACCGTACAACTGTGCAAAACCCGTAAGTCCTGCCTTGACCTTATGACGCAATTCAAATTCCGGATACTTATTTGTATACTCGTAAACGTTCTCTATTCTTTCGGGACGTGGTCCCACCATAGACATATCGCCCTTTAAAACGTTTATAAGTTGCGGTAACTCGTCCACCCTACACGCACGGATTACCCTGCCTACACGGGTTATACGGTCGTCATCGTTTACCGCTTTTTTGGCACCGTCTTTATCCGCATCAACTATCATAGAACGGAACTTAAATATATTAAATATTTTATTATCTTTCGTAATCCTGTTTTGCTTGAAAAATATCGGTCCGCCGTCGTCAAGTTTTATTGCAATAGCACAAACCAACATAATCGGACTTGAAATTATTAAACATATCGCAGATATAACAATATCAAATATTCTTTTGAAAAGTGCCTGTTCCATCGTAAGTCCCCTGTTACGGCTCATAAAAACAGGAGTATCATCTATCTGTATTTCATAACTGTTATTTAAAATAATATCCGTTATATCAGGCAGTATATAGGTTCGCTTTTGATTTTTATAGCAATACGACATTATTTCTTTTTGCAAATTTTTATCAATACCGCATATTACTACCGCCTCATATTTATCTATCTGGTGCTTTATCTGTGCCATATCCGTACGCTCGGCATTAAGTCCGCATTCAATATTAAACCGCTCGGATATACGTGACATTTTTTTTATCAGTTCAAATCCGGAAGTATCGTCACTGAAAATCGCAACGACTTTTCTTGCATCGTACATCTTAAAATAGATTATATTGGCACAGCACGAACCCAACGCCACTATAATTACTTGATAGCAAATGCCGAATATCATCGGTTGCGGTGCTACCAATTCACGTGCTATAAGGCTCAATTCCAAATACATAACGATATTGGTAAAGACAACCGCAAGTGAAAAACTGTATATTATTTCGTGTATTCGGTATATGCCTATGTTAAATGCACCGTATAACGAGGAAAGCAAATAAAAAATGAGAACAAATGAAAAAATTACTACGTAGTTGCCCCGACTGCTGAAAAGAGTTTGTGCATAGTGAATATTCCAAACTTCTACAAATCCGGCAGTAACCGCAACTACAATCATAATCTTTACAAAAAGCATAACCGTTTTTCGCAACTGAATTAATAACTTCATATTAAAACCCACTCAAAAGTGATAATTCGTTAGGTATAGTATATATTTATTGTGTGCCTGTTGTCAAGATTTTTTACAACAATTGGTTAATATAACATTTAAAACTTGACATATTGGACTAATAATAATATAATAATGGATAATACTCTATTTGTTATGTAAATATATTAAAAGGTGGTTTTTTCATTGGCTAAGTCTATAAAAATAACAGATGACGGTCTTAAAAAATTACAGCAAGAGTTAGAAAATTTAAAAACAGTAGGTCGTGCCGATATAGCAGAAAAAATAAAAATCGCTCGTGGTTACGGTGACCTGTCCGAAAACAGCGAATACGACGAGGCAAAAAACGAACAAGCAAAAATTGAGGCAAGAATAGTCGAAATCGAGGCTATGCTTAAAAACGTCGAAATTATTTCCGATATAAAAGGTAAAGCCAAAACCGTTATGGTAGGAGTTAAGGTCAAGGTTTATGACGAAGAATACGACGAAGAGTGTGAATACAGAGTAGTCGGCTCTACCGAGGCAGACCCCAGAAACAATAAAATATCAGATGAATCCCCAGTAGGAAAAGCACTTATCGGTAAAAAAGTCGGTGATGAAGTAATTGTGGAAGCACCGGCAGGCGAAATCAAACTGAAAATACTGAATATATCCAAATAATTCTTTTCAGGGCAGTCTTACCGTCTGCCCTATTTATTATATCAGGTTAATTCCCTTTTGAGAGGAAGTTTCAAATGAATGAAAATGTAAATGCACAAAATGAACAGGATTTAAGCGAAATATTACAGGTTCGCCGTGATAAACTGACCGCTCTTTGCGAGTCGGGTAACGACCCTTTTATGAAAACAAAATATGATATTGATTCCTCATCGGTTGAAATAAAAAATAACTATGAAGAGTTTGAGGGTAAAACAGTATCACTTGGCGGACGTATTATAAGTCGCCGTATTATGGGCAAAGCAAGTTTCGTAGGTTTCAGGGACGGTGACGGAGATATTCAACTTTATGTACGCCGTGACGACGTCGGCGAAGAAGACTATATGTCATTCAAAAAATGGGATATTGGCGATGTAATAGGCGTAAAAGGTTATGTTTTTAAGACGCAAACGGGTGAAATATCGGTACACGCACAACATATTGAACTTTTGGCAAAGTCACTGTTACCTCTTCCCGAAAAATTTCACGGTCTTAAAGATACCGATACACGCTACCGCCAGCGTTACGTTGATTTAATCGTTAATCCCGAGGTAAGAGATACATTTATCAAGCGTTCTAAAATACTTAGTGAAATCCGCTCTTATCTTGATTCTAAGGGCTTTTTAGAGGTTGATACGCCTATTTTAGTGCCGATAGAAATCGGTGCATCTGCGCGTCCGTTTAAGACACATCATAACACACTCGATATGGATATGTATTTAAGAATAGAAACCGAATTGTATCTTAAAAGACTGATAGTCGGCGGTATGCATAAAGTATACGAAGTAGGCAGAATTTTCAGGAACGAGGGTATGGATACAAAGCATAACCCCGAATTTACCACAATAGAACTTTATCAGGCATTTACCGATTATTACGGTATGATGGATTTAGTTGAGGAACTTTATTCTATGCTTGCCGAGAAAATTTGCGGTAGCAAAAAAATCAATTATCAAGGTATAGAAATCGATATGGGACATTGGGAGCGTCTTACTATGGTTGAGGCGGTCAAGAAGTATTCGGGTTGCGATTACAATGACTGGAAAAACGATGAAGACGCAAGAAACTGTGCAAAGGCAATGCACGTTGAAGTCCCTGAGAATGCAACAAAAGGCACCGTTTTAGCAGAACTGTTTGATGCGTTTGTTGAAGAAAAGTTAATCCAACCTACATTTATTTATGACTATCCCGTAGAAAACAGTCCCCTTGCAAAACGTAAACCGAATGACCCTGCGTTTACCGAACGTTTCGAGTATTTTATAAATGCAACCGAATATGGCAACGCATTCAGTGAACTGAATGACCCAATAGACCAAAAAGAGCGTTTTGAAAAGCAGGTCGAGGCAAAACGTTTGGCCGACCCTGATTGTAAATCAGAGGTAGATTACGATTACGTTACCGCACTCGAATACGGTATGCCCCCAACAGGCGGTTTGGGATTCGGTGTGGACAGACTTGTAATGTTGCTTACAAACAGTGCCTCCATCCGTGATGTACTCCTCTTCCCGACAATGAAGCCGTTGGACTAAGCGAGTAGGATTTCGGAGGTTTATGGAGACTTACAGTATAGTTCGTCACCATTTTCATCTCCATTTATCACCACATAATCTCCGATTTTGTACTGGTAAATGTGTAAATCCTCATAACTAATCAAATATCATCATAGTTCTTTAAGAGAGACTCACTACCGAACAAGATAGTGGGTCTCTTTTTTTCGTTACGCCTGTCGATTGATTTCGGCAGGCTTTTTTTATTTTCGGAGGTGGAAATATGCAGAAAAAAATTTTTTATTTTTTTCAAAAAACTACTTCGCTTTTTGACCTCAAAAGTTGCGGTAAGGGGTTGTGGGGCAAAACTCCACACCGCACTTTGACAACTAAATATACATTCAT
>CALGCE010000176.1 GCA_937884625.1 uncultured Clostridia bacterium | reverse complement strand
GGAAGCATTGCCATCGGGTCACGTCTTACGACACCGATAGCACCGGCAGCGGCTGCTGTTGTTTCAGAAGCCATTGCAGAGCCAATGAATACGCCGTTAACCCAGTCTTTCGACTGATAAACAAGCGGAGTACATTTAGCACGTCTTCCGCCGAATATAATTGCAGAAATCGGAACGCCCTCGCCCTTATCAAATTCATCGGATATGCACGGACAATTCTTTGCAGGAGCGGTAAATCTTGAATTCGGATGTGCCGCATAGGTAGACTTATCCGCCTTATCAAATTTAGACGCATCCCATTTATCGCCTTTCCAATCAATGGCATTCTGCGGTAAATCGTCGTTAAGTCTTTCCCACCAAACGGTATTATCGTCAAGATTTAATGCAACATTTGTAAATATTGTATTCTTCTTTGTACTTTCAAGTGCATTGAAGTTAGAATGTTCGTTAGTTCCGGGTGCTACGCCAAAGAAGCCGTTTTCGGGGTTAATTGCATAAAGTCTTCCGTCAGGACCTATCTTCATCCAAGAGATGTCATCGCCTACCGTCCAAACTTTATATCCCTTATCTTTTAAGTATTTAGGCGGAATAAGCATAGCAAGGTTTGTCTTTCCGCAAGCAGACGGGAATGCCGCCGCAATATAACGTACCTCACCTTTGGGATTTTCAAGTCCCAAAATGAGCATGTGCTCTGCCATCCAGCCCTCTTTCCAGCCCTGATAAGAGGCAATTCTAAGAGCAAAACATTTTTTGCCCAAAAGAACATTACCGCCGTATGCAGAGTTTACCGAAATGATTGTGTTATCTTCGGGAAAATGACAGATGTAACGGTTTTCGGGGTCAACATTGCATTTTGCGTGAAGACCTCTTACCCAATCGTTGCTGCTGCCCAATGCTTCAAGCACCTTAACACCGATACGTGTCATTATTGCCATATTTAAAACAACGTAAATAGAATCAGTTACCTCTATACCTATTTTTGCAATCGGAGAACCGATAGGACCCATTGAAAACGGGATTATATACATCGTTCTGCCCTTATAGGTTCCACGTGCTATGTTATATAGTTTTTTGTACATTTCCTGCGGGTCGCACCAGTTATTGGTAGGTCCTGCATTTTCCTTATCCTTACTGCAAATGAAAGTACGGTCTTCCACACGTGCAACGTCATTCGCAAGTGTTCTGTGCAGATAGCAACCGGGGAGTTTTTCCTCGTTTAATTTTATCATCTCGCCTGTTTTTACAGCTTCGGCACGAAGTGATTCAAGTTGTTCTTCACTTCCGTCAATCCAAACTACATTATCAGGCGTTAAAAGTTCTTTCATTTCGCTGAGCCATTTTATTACGGTTTTATTATCGGTCATATCGTTTCCTCCTTATATCAGACCCAAATTCTCGCCTTATACATTATAATACCGTAATTTTCAAATGTCAATAAACTTTGTAGAAAATTTAACAATAAATTTGTTTTTTGACGGAATTATAAAAGAAAAAACTAAAGCTAAAACAGTACTAATTAAGAAAACAATTAGTTCTGGGACTGTAAAATTAATTAATCTAGTAAAAAATAATACTAAAAATCTAATAGGTGAAACATTAACAAATGAAATGTTTAAGGATTGCCAAGTATATGTGGATTCAATAGAACAAATCATTACTACTGCAGAATACATTCAAGATTATGTTAAATATTTAGACACTTTAAATGTTATTCCAACCACTAGCGAAACATCTTTAATTAATAAAATTAATTTATATTGTTTCAATTTAGATTATAATGGACAAGAATTAAATATGTATGATGAATTCGATGCTATTTGTGATGAACTTGTCGATTCTATCAATTATAATTTAGACCAATTATCAATACATCTTAATGTACTTTTAGAAGGTTTAGACTTAATCGTATAAAATAAAAAACTTCCAAACGGAAGCTTTTTATTTTAATAATTCTTTTAGTATTTCTACCATTTTTTTCATTTGTGTAATTGAAGCAAATTCATATCTACCATGGCAATTATAACCACCAACGCCTAAGTTAGGACATGGTAGACCCATATAAGTAATCATGGCTCCATCAGTGCCACCTCTTATTGGTTCGTGTACTAATTTTACACCGGCTCTTAAATATGCTTTATTAATCAATTCAATTGCTTCAGGATGTTCTCTAAAATAGTAGGCCATATTTTTGTATTGGTCTTCTATTTTACAATTTATAGTTGCCTTAGCATGATTCTTATTAACTTTTTCACAAGCGGATTTTAAAGTCTCTTTCTTCTTTTCTAACAAATCAATATTATGATCTCTAATAATGTATTCTAATGTTGCATTTTCAATATCGCCAGACATATTGGTGAGATGGATGAATCCTTCATAACCTTCCGTTTTTTCAGGTACTTCATCTTTTGGTAATAAATTTTGGATTTCGCAAGCAATGGTTGCTGCATTTTCCATAATATTTTTAGCGCTTCCTGGA
>CALGCE010000175.1 GCA_937884625.1 uncultured Clostridia bacterium | reverse complement strand
TATCTGCTTATACGCATTCCTTATTTCACGGTTGTAATACTTAATCGGCGTAGGTAAGTCCCCTGTTATTATTTCCGCAGTATCGTGAAACATTGCGGCACAGGCAACAAAATTTGCGTCTATATTACCGCCGAATCTTTTGTTTCTTATCACTGCAAGTGCGTGGGCAAAATACGCAACTTCAAGACTGTGTTCGCTTAAATTTTCGTTTCTTGTGTTTCGCATCAGTCCCCAACGTTTGATATTTTTCATTCGTGAGAGCATAGCGTAAAAATGACTTACCACATTTATCACTTCCTATTGAATATTATAACAGTTTTTGGTATAATATCAATATAATATTTTTAAAAACAGAGGTTATTGTTTTATGAATTTTTCTTTTGGTAAACTTACAACGCTTAAACCCCAAAAAGAAAAGAAAATGTTAACGTTTTTAACCGCTCTTATTACTGCGGCGGCTTTTTTGGTGCCGTATATGATTTTAAGTGACGGTTATTTCATATTTTACGGAGATTTTAATGTA
Organism: uncultured Clostridia bacterium; assembly: GCA_937884625.1. Lineage (GTDB taxonomy): Bacteria > Bacillota > Clostridia > Oscillospirales > Acutalibacteraceae > UBA737. Next base: position 2,398 of record CALGCE010000175.1, on the reverse strand, counting down.
CAGCAAATACCGTTTTATCAGATGTGCCATCAGGCGGTCAAAACGGGGAATATAGGCTGGAATTGGAATACCGACCTCGGTGCTAACTTTATAGGCTCTTACAGTTTTTATCTTTTGGGGAGTCCTTTTTTCTGGATAACGCTTCTTTTTCCAAACAGTTTTGTGCCGTATTTGATGGGACCTTTGCTTATCTTAAAATTTGGTCTTGCGGCTCTTACGGGATACCTTTATATAAGACGTTTTACAAAAACTTCCGATGCGGCATATTTAGGCGGTCTGCTCTATGCGTTTTCGGGTTTTTCGGTTTATAATATCTTTTTTAATCATTTTCACGAGGCAATTATTTGTCTGCCATTGTTGTTACTCGCTATGGAACTTTTAATAACCGAAAACCGCAGGGGTGTTTTTGCACTTGCAGTCTGTATATCTGCACTTGTTAACTATTTCTTTTTCTTCGGTATGGTAGTGTTTGCCGTTATTTACTTCTTTGTACGTCTTTTTTCAGGTGCGATTAAGGTTAAATTCGGCAGATTTTTGATTATAATTTTAGAGGCGGTTTTGGGTGTCGGTATGGCGGCAGTTCTTTTGGTGCCGTCATATATGGCTATTATAAACAATTCCCGTCTTTCAAATATTTTGCTCGGTTGGAACGCCATTATGTACGGTAAGGAGCAGATATACCTTAATATTATTGAGTGTTTCTTCTTCCCGCCCGACCTTCCTGCAAGACCGGTATTTTTCCCGAATGCCAATGTTAAGTGGTCATCGCTCGGCGGTTGGCTTCCCGTATTCGGTATGACGGGTGTATTTACTTGGTTTATAACAAAGGGTAAAACTTGGCTTAAAAGGTTAATAGGTATATGTATATTTATGGCGTTGGTACCGATACTCAACAGTGCTTTTTACGCATTTAATACTGCGTATTACGCACGTTGGTTCTATATGCCGATACTTATGATGTGTCTTGCGACCGCTATACTCTCGGAGGACAGAACGGCAAATTGGTCATCAGGATTTAAGTGGTCGGTCGGTATTACACTTGCGTTTATAGTTACTATCGGTTTATTTCCGCAAAAAAACAGTGACGGTAAACTCATATTCGGACTTTACACGCAGGGCGATGAACCTACCTATATTGTAAGATTTTGGCTTACTTCACTAATAGCGGTAATCAGTTTAATTTTGACATTTATACTTCTTGAAATGAGAAAGAACAACCGTAAATCATTTTTTAGAGGTGCCGTTATATGTGTTTGTGCGGTTTCCGTGATATATGCTAATGTATTTGTCGCTATGGGACGTGCACATTCCTACGATATAAAAGAAGTAATGATAGACAAAATGATAGAGGGTAATGTTAAAATCGACGATAAGACAAATTACAGAATAGATACCTTTGATTGTGTTGACAATACGGGTATGTATTTGGGGTTCCCCTCTATTAATGCGTTTCATTCAATAGTACCCTCGTCAATAATGGAGTATTATGATTATATAGGAATTGAGCGTTCGGTAGGTAGCAGACCGTCAACCGAATATCCTGCCATACGACCGCTTTTATCGGTAAAATATCTGCTTAACCGCTCTAACGGTGACAGTTTCATTGATGATGACGGCGATACAAAAATGCCCGATTATAAGTATATAAACACTTCTGGCGGTTACTACATTTACAAAAATGAAAACTATATACCGTACGGCTTTTCGTACGATTATTATATGAGTAAAAGTTTTTGTGATGAATACAGTGAGGAATCACGCACAAGACTTATGTTAAAAGCAATGCTTTTAAGTGATGAGCAGATAAAGAAATATTCAGACTATATGACCGATATAAAAACGCTTGATAAAAAAGATTTTTTGGCAGAAGACGAACAACAGTTAACTTTAAGTCTTTCGGACGAACAAATGAAAACGGATTGTTCATTACTTGCAAAAACATCTGCCGATAATTTAAATATTGATAATAACGGTTTTACGCTTGAAATAAGCAGGGATAAAAAATCGTTGGTGTTCATATCCGTTCCGTTTGATGAGGGCTTTACCGCAACCGTAAACGGTAAGCCCACACAAATAGAAAAGGTCAATGTAGGATTTATGGCGGTGGCAGTAGATAAGGGTGTAAGTGAGATAAGGTTTGATTATAAGACACCTGGACTTGATATGGGAATAAACATAACGATAGTATCACTTGCAGTATTTTTGATTTACTTCCTTGCTTCGTCTGTATATCTTAAAAACCGACCTGATACTACCGAATATCCCGAGGGCGACAGGCTGCTTAAATTATGGCATAAAGACGATATAGCGGAGTCTGCAATCAAAAATAATATTGATTTAGACGATATTACTGATTTAGATAAACCGAGTATACTTGACGATTTGCCCGATTATATTG
>CALGCE010000174.1 GCA_937884625.1 uncultured Clostridia bacterium | reverse complement strand
CATCGGTGACACCAGCTCCTAAGGCTGGCGCGTCTGCCAATTCCGCCACACCCGCATATATTTGACGAAATCACACAAGATGTATTTTACTTTATAAATAATAAAAAGTCAAGATTTTAATTTCTACTTTCTTTTTTTTCGTTTGCTTTCATTTGACGTATGTCTGCACCGAAAAACTTTTTTGCCGTAAAGTTACCGATAAGCCTTGATACCACTCTTGGCGTATACCTGTCTTCTATTTGTGTCATCGAGAGATTGGTACTGATAACAGTAGGTCTTTTTGACAACATTCTTGTATTTATAATATTTAATACTACACTTTGTATATATGAAGATGTAAACTCACTTCCAAGGTCATCAATAACAAGCAAGTCACAAGACAACAACATATTATGTGTATCGTTTCCATTGTATGTAAAATGTTCGGTTTCAATTTCAGAAAGTAAATTGAAAGCAGAGCCGTATACAACATCAAAACCCTTTTCAATAAGCTCGGATACCATCGCAAGTGTCAAATGAGTTTTACCGAGTCCTGCACTTCCCATAAATAAAATATTCTCTGATTTACAGGGTGAAAAATTGATGACATATTCCCTGCAAAATTTTAAGACCTGTGTCATCTTTTTTCGGGGATTAACGCCGTCATTATCACTGTTTGGATAATATTTTAAGTCAAAATTATCAAATCTACACTCATCAATGGGTAATTGCTTTGAAAGTTCTGATGAAATAATATTTTTTACCGTCTTTTTTATGCAATCACATATTTTCCCGTCTACATAACCCGTATCCTTACAGTTTTGACATTCATATTTAAAACTGCCTATCCCCATATTATTTAAAATAAAGTCTTTTTCTTCTGTCAATTTTGTGATTTTATCTTGCAAACTCAAAAGTTCGTCTCTATTGCCTGAAAGTGCAATAATTGCAGTTTGAGCACCATAAGTTGCAAGAGATTTATTTATTTGTGCAAGTTTTGGTTCATTTCTTTCCGCCAAAGAGATTTTTTCCTCATAAACCGCTCTTTCTTTAAGCAGGGTATCTTTTTTTATTTCAAATGCCTTTATAAAAGCGTCTTCACGTTTTATCATAACTTTATACCCTCCTAATCATCAGAATTTAATGATTTTTCAAAGGCATCAAGATTATATTTAGCATAATCTTGTTTGCCCTTTTTTTCATTTTCTTTTGCTTTGCTTTTTATTTCGTCGGGTTTCTTATAACCCTTTGTATGCCAACCCTCTAATATCTTTGAAATATACGGGAAAGATACCTTTGCCTTAGAGTCAACACAGGCATCGTATGCAAGTTTTAACATATCGGGTGACATTTTCCACTGCTCTACCCAAAGGCGTGAATACTCATATTCTTTTTCGCTCGGTCTTCTCTTTTCTATGCCGAATGCGGTTTCAACCACACTCCATGCAAGTCTGTTTTTAACCGACTGTGCTATCTCATTTTCTGCATCTGCTACCGTTTCAACTCCGCTGTTAAGCCATTTTATCGCAGTCTTTTCTATAAAACCGATATTACATTTATTATTCTCTACTGCATACTGCAAAAGCATTAGGATTACAGAAATATCCATTCCCTTATCATCATAAAGCCAAACAAGTGTTGTCATTTCATTGGTTTTCAGATTTCTGCCGAATTTAAGTTGAGCCTCATTTAAAAGAATTCGTATTCTTTCGTCCTCATCTCCACGTTTTGCAACGTCAATACGGCTTGGTTTTTCTTCCTTTGCAACGGTAACAGTTTTGGCTTTAACCTTGTTATCAGGCTTGTCCGACACAAGAAGACCGCACTGTGACCAATAAAGCAGTGCATCTTCAACCTCACTTTCGGGCAAGGACAGTTCTTTTGCTATTTTTGTACGTTCTATTTCATTTGCGGAATTTCGCATAACAAAAAGCAAAACCTTAAGTTGACAGACAGATACGAGTTTTAAATATTTATCGACAACGTCGTTTGGAAACGGAAAAGACGATGAAAATGCCGTCATATTTATTCTGTAACCCATATATGTATCAACTCCTTTGCTTGTACATTATAACAATTATCCTAAACTTTGTAAACAAAAATTTTAACTTCTTTAATTACATCTTCCGATAAAAGCAGTACCGCTATAATATTAGGCAGTGCCATAATGCCGTTAAGTGCTTCCGCAAGTTCCCAAACAACCCCTGTATCGCAAACCGCACCCAAAATGCATACAGAACTAAAAATAATTATAAAAGGTTTTTTGGACTTACTTCCAAACAAAAATACCGAAAAACACGTGCCGTACAGTCCCCACCCTATAACCGATGAAAATGCAAAAAAACACATTACTATACAAAAAACGGGTCTTATATAGTCCCCATAAACCGATACAAACGCTTCAAGTGTTACATTACTGCCGACAGCACCGTAGTTTATATTTCCGCAACTAAGCACCACAACGGCGGTAAGGGTACAAACTACTACTGTATCAACAAAAACTTCAAATATACCAAGCATACCTTGTTTTACGGCATCATCGGAACTTCCACACGCATAGGCAACGGGTGCGGTGCCTAAACCTGCTTCGTTAGAAAAAACGCCTCTTGCAACACCTCGCCTTAAACATAAAAACACCGAACCGACCACACCACCCGTAACCGACTTTGGAGAAAACGCTCCCTTAAAAATCATATAAAAAACGCTTGGTATGTTTTTATAATTTACGATAATAACTCCAACAGAAATAACCGTATAAATAACGGTCATTACAGGAACTGCTTTTTCTGTAAATCTACCTATTCTTACAGCACCGCCACACAAAACCGCATATACAAGGGTAGCAGATATTGTTCCAACGGTTATATTTATAAATAATGATATTTTAGGCGAACTTAAAGACTGCGGAAATATACCCCTTACCGCTGACGACATAGTATTAATCTGGGTTGCATTTCCGCAACCGAAAGACGCTGTAATTCCGCAGACACAAAAAATAACTGCAAGTGGGTAAAACATCTTTGGAAGACCGTTTTTTATGTAGTACATAGGTCCGCCGATAAAACCGTCGCCGTCATTTTCACGGTATTTGACCGCAAGTACGATTTCAGAAAACTTTATTACCATACAAAAAAGTGACGATACCCATATCCAAAACACCGCACCCGCACCGCCGAGAGCCACAGCACCTGCAACACCTATTATATTGCCCGTACCCATAGTAGCGGACAGTGCCGTACATGCCGACTGAAACGGAGTAATACCGCCGTTGTCCTTATCATTTGTAACAAAAGCACCTTTTAGCGACTTCCCTAATTTTCTTACCTGAAAAAACCTTGTGCGTATACTGAAATAAAGACCGGTAACGAGTAAAACGGCGAGCATAGGTGCACCCCATACCGCCGTATTTATCTCGCAAATTATATTTGTAAGACTCATTTTACTCCCCATTTTCAAAAAAATGTAATTTTTTTAAATTTACTATTGATTTTGAATATAATTTGTGATATTATACTATGGCAGTTTAAAAAAATGCGCTGATAGCTCAGCTGGATAGAGCGTCTGGCTACGGACCAGAAGGTCGGGAGTTCGAATCTTCTTCAGCGCGCCAAAAATAACGGCATACCCTTGTGGTATGGCGTTATTTTTTTGTGTTCTGTGGAACAGAAGTTTTTTTACATTTTTAACATACAACACATTAAAAGATAAACCGCAACTATAAATACCGAAATGTTAAATTTTCCGCAAGTCCACATATAAACACCTAAAACAAATACCACTGCCGACATTACAGCGGTTATTATCCGTACTATCCCCTGTGCTTTGTATAAATCGGTATTTTTCGCAATAAATATTGTAAGCAATGTTCCGCCGTCAAGACCGCTTACGGGCAACAGATTAAAAATACACAAAATAAGATTTAGTATTGCAAAGGTTAGTACGGTTATGTTTTTAAAAAACAGATAATTAATAAGAAGTACCGCAAACACTACTAAATTTGCGATAGGTCCGCAAAGTGACACCGCCACTTCACCGTTTGGTTTAGTTGAAAATCCTCTTGTTATCTGAACAGATGCAGGTATAAGTTTAATACTTTTCGGCTGACATTCGCACACCCACATAGCAAACAGATGTCCTGCCTCGTGAATAAAAGAGGCAAAAAGAGTTGGTATTACAAGTCCTGTTCGGTCGGTGGCAAGCATAAAGGCTATTACCGCCACAAACAAAAAAGATATATAAACCAGCGTGCCGAAAACTTTAAACCTCATCGGCGTCACTTCCGATTACGTCACTGACAGAAGTTTCGGTAAGAAAATTATTATCATACCATTTTTTAATTTTGCCGTAACTGTCGGGCGAAAAGGTCTTGATTATGTAAAGGGATAAAACAAGAACTATTACCGCTACCGCTTCGGTTATACAAATTGCCACAAATGTATTAAAATTTTTTTGTTTTTCTTCGTCCATATTTTCACTCTCCGAAAAGGTTGTACAGTTTCTGAAAATGTGCTATACTATAATTAATATATTTAAGTTGAGGGCGAAAATATGCCATTTTTACCGCTAACAAAAGAAGAAATGAAAAATTACGGTTATGACATAGCCGATTTTATTATAGTTACGGGTGATGCATACGTTGACCACCCGAGTTTCGGTACTGCTATAATTTCAAGAGTTCTCGAACACAAGGGTTATCGGGTATGTATTATTTCGCAACCAAAATGCGATGATGATTACAAGCGTTTTGGCAGACCCCGTTTGGCGTTTCTTGTAAACAGCGGTAACATAGATTCTATGGTAGCACACTACACCGCCGCAAAAAAGAAAAGAAGTGACGATGCCTATACCGCAGGAGGCAGAGCAGGTGCCAGACCTGACAGAGCGGTAATAGTGTATACAAAGGCTTTACGGAGAATATACGGTGATGTGGCAATAGCAATAGGCGGTCTTGAAGCGTCACTTCGACGTTTTGCACACTATGATTATTGGGACGATAAGGTACGTCCGTCAATACTGATAGATTCAGGTGCAGACCTGCTTATGTACGGTATGGGCGAAAAGCATATAATAGAAATTGCAGACCGTTTAAACGACGGAGAAAATATACACTCCCTTAAAAATATTTTGGGCACCTGTTATGCGGTTAAAACAAACGAATATGAAGTTTCAAATGTAAAAGAATGTCCGTCTTATGAGGCGGTGTGCAAACCCGACGAAAACGGCAAAAAGCAATACGCCGTATCCTGCCGTATACAACAGTCGGAACACGACAGTATAAGAGGTAAAAAGGTAATACAGCGTCACGGTGATATGATAGTGGTGCAAAATCCCCCCTCCCCTGTACTTACAACCGAAGAAATGGATAAGGTTTACGAACTGCCTTTTATCCGCAAGTGGCATCCCATGTACGATGAACCTGCCGCCAACGGCAAAACCGGCATTCCGGCTCTTTCAGAAGTTAAGTTCAGTTTAACGAGCTGCCGCGGATGTTTTGGCGCGTGCAGTTTCTGCGCAATTACGTTCCATCAGGGAAGGCGCATTCAGTCCAGAAGCCACGAAAATATTATAAAAGAAGCCGAAGGCATGACAAAACATCCGGATTTTAAAGGATACATTCACGATATTGGCGGGCCTACTGCCAACTTCCGTAACGATGCCTGCGAAAAACAGAAAAAAGCCGGTGCGTGTCAAAACCGGGACTGTCTTGGCGTGGACCCGTGCCCGAACGTAAAGTTTGACCACAAGGATTATGTTCAGCTTCTTGGAAAATTGAGGGCAATTCCGAACGTAAAAAAAGTTTTCATTCGTTCCGGCATTCGTTTCGACTATATGCTGGCGGATAAGGACGATTCATTCCTGGAGGAACTTTCGAAGTATCACGTCAGCGGCCAGCTTCGCGTGGCACCGGAGCACTGCGTGGACAAGGTGCTGGACTTCATGGGCAAGCCC
>CALGCE010000173.1 GCA_937884625.1 uncultured Clostridia bacterium | reverse complement strand
TTTATTGCATTAAAGAATAAAATTTCTCCGGAGGCATTGCACCATGAACAACATCGTCGTTCCCGAAGGATACCGCACGGAAAACATCTACGGTTTTCCTCACGGGCATCTGCTGATCAAATAACAAAAACAACACCTATGAGTGTCGAGAAAAAATCTCGGCACTCTTTTTTATTCTCAATGAAAGGAGATTTTTATTGCACCATTATCAAAACAAACGCGATATCCCCGGCGATTTCTTTCCGATGCCCAAAGCCGCCTTTCGGCTGGGGCTTGATTCGGGAGAGATCGCTGTTCTCGCATTCCTGATGTACTGCGAGGACAGAAAGACCTATCAGTGCCATCCAAGTTACAGCACCATCGGAAGCGCCGTCGGTATGAGCAACAACACCGTCAAGAAATACGTGGACAGGCTTGAACACAAGGGCTACATCCTCACCGAGCCGACCATGGTTCGTACCCGTGACGGCAGGGCTCATAACGGCAGCCTCCTCTATACTCTGCAACCGATACAGCCTATCGAGGAAGCCTACTTTCAGCGACAGCTCCGAGAGGCAGAAGCCAAGATGCACTTCAATAATGCTGTGAAAAAATACGAGAAGAAAGGAGGTAGAGTGAATGAAGCAGTCGATGTATAAGAACCGAGATGAGCTGCCCATGTTCCTCACGGTCATGGACGTGGCAGGTATCCTCGGCATCTCCCGTGCCAGCGCCTACGAGCTGGTACGTGAGGACAATTTCCCCAAGCTCAAGATCGTTCAGGGGCGAACCATCATCCCCCGTGACAGACTCCTCGAATGGCTCGATGAGCAGACGAGATACGACCGAGCTCCACGGTGAGCGCAACAATAAGAGAACCGTGTACCGTCCAATATGGGGGCGCTTGCGGTTTGCACTATGTTTTGGAAATATTCCGTTTCCGCTTGCGGAACGCAGTTGTTTAGACTGCGAGGAATATTTCGGGGCGGCGTCAATTGAAGGTCAATTTATCGCTATTGATACACGCCGCCTGCCCCCTTATTTTTTTAGCAGGATAAAGCCGTGTCTTGTTCACGGCACAAACATCGCACGGCAACGCCGAGCGAGGACAAAAAGTGAGATAAATAAAGGCGTTTTCAAAAAAGCAAATAAGCGTATAACAAAATGAAAGGTTGTCTGCTTTCGCCGATTAGCGCCTTTATAAGTCTTTGTCGCCCAAAAAAACAATGCTTTACAAGGAAACTTCATTGTCTATCCTTGACGCCAAAACTAAAATAACAACAAAGGAAAGTAAAACATGAAAAAGAATAACAAAAAATTTTCAAAAGGCGTATCGCTAACCGAAACCCAATGGAATCGCTGTGACCGCCTTGCAAATGAAAAAGGATACCGTTCCCGCAACGCCTTAATCCGTGATGCGATAGAGTTTTATTGCTCTTGGCTTGAAAAGGAACAAAGTGAGCGGTTCCTTACACCGGCGCTTGAATCGGTTATCGGTGCAAAAATCCGTGACAGCGAAGAACGAATATGCAGAAATCTTTTCAAGGTCGCCGTTGACCTTTCTGTACTTGGCAAAATTGTTCTTGACGGGGACGGCGGCGGTTATGATGAAGAATATCTTAATGAACTTCGTCTCGACTGTATCCGTGAAGTATCACAAACCAATGGTACAATCCGTATGGAAGAACGATTCAAATAAGGAGAGCTAAATGGCGAAACTGATTTTCAAAGCTCCAGACTATAAGCCGGGACACGTAACTGCATCAGGTAAGTCTCGCGGCGGCGACGCCGAATATATTGCTAAGCGTGAAGGTGTGGAAATACTGCGTGGAGGCATGCTCGGATATATTGGTGAGCGAAAGGGCTCAAACGGTCTGTTCTCTGACGAAGGCGAAAAAATAAATCTCTCTGCGATAAAGCGTGAGATTGATAATCATTCCGGAAATATTTGGGGAATGATTATTTCTCTTAAGCGTGAAGATGCAGAGCGACTCGGATATAATTCTGCCGAACAGTGGATGAATCTCATTCGTTCACATAGAAATGATATTGCAAAAGAGATGCACATTCTTCCGAGCAACCTTCGTTGGTATGCGGCCTATCATAATACCGAAACACATCCTCATGTTCACATTATGGTTTGGTCAAAAGAACCGAATGAGCCATTCTTATCAAGTGAAGGTATCCACAATCTAAAACAAACCTTTGCTACGGATATATTCCGTCAGGAACTTACATCAATTTATAAAAAACAGACTGCGGTAAGAGATGACCTCAAAGAGCAATTCAAAAACAGGCTAACGGAATTGGTTACCGAAATTAAAAACGGCGATCACAGTATATCTCCCGAACTTATAACTAAACTTCAACAACTCTCAGAAAAGTTAGATAAGCATAATGGCAAAAAGGTTTACGGATACCTCGCAAAAGATACGAAATCTCTTGTCAATGAATTTGTAAAGATGCTCGGTAACGATTCAAAACTCGCAGAGCTTTATGATTCGTGGTACAAATACAAATGTGAAACCGTCCGCACATATACCGATACAGTACCCTCAAAAATTCCGCTTGAAGAAAACGAGGAATTCAAATCTATTCGCAACGCCGTTGTAAGCGTTGTCAGAGATATTCATATTCCAAGAGAACAGCCCGAAAGAGATATCGGGTATGATTATGAAAAACTTAAAGAACACGCAGATGATTTTAATTATCTTGAATATTACGCAAATTGCTATGAAGATCCTATTGGATACTACCGCCTCGGCAGATACTATCTTGATAATACCGATGATATGGAAAATGCCGAGTATTGGCTTCGTAAGGCAGCAGACGAAGGCAGTTCCCTTTCTGCTTATCTTGTTTACAAGGCATACCGTGACCGTAAATTCGATGAAAAGCCAAGCGATAAAATGAAATATCTCCGTTTGTCTTCGGATGCGGAATTCGGCTACGCTGAATATGAGTATGCAAAGTACCTAAAAGACAAATCCCCTAATGAAGCAAAGGAGTATCTGAAAAAAGCGGCTACGCACGGCAGTTTTCAAGCGCAATATACACTCGGCAAAATACTGTTTGAAGAAGAAAAACCGGAAGAAGCAAGAGATTGGTTTGAAAAAAGTGCCGCAAGAGATGATTGGACGGCAACGAGTGTCGGACTATTGCTTTACTATGAGTACGGTGATTATGAAGCCGGCAAAGAGTATATCAGAATCGCCGCCGATAACGGATACGAGCCTGCAAAGGAAGCAATTACGGCAATTGATAATAATGTTAACGCACAAATTCTTATGGGCGTATGTGATTTATTCTATTATGTTTCAAGTATCATAGAAGAGCGAGCCGAAGATATGTATGCAAAGGAACACCAAGTAAACTACCACGGCATTGATAAAAAAGAGAGACAAAAAATCAACGAAAAAAAGGAAGCACACGGGTACCATATGTCATTATGAAAACATTTGATAACAAATCGATAAATCTTCGTATTATCGCTGGATATTCTATAAAACCTGTGATATTGTTGCGGTACGGTAAAAATCTGAAGAAAGGATAAACACTTTATGTCAAACAAACGCAGACCGCAAGGTGACGGCACGATTCGCAAACGCTCGGACGGACGATGGGAAGGTCGAATTATCATCGGTCATAAGAATGATGGCTCACCTATGTATAAATCGGTGTTCGGCAAAACGCAAAAGGATACGCTGAAACAACTTCACCAACTGATAGACCTTTACCGTGATGTCGACCTTACCGAAGAATGCAGAATGACTCTCGGCGAATGGCTCGACAAGTGGCTTGATGAATATATGATATTCACCATAAGAGAAAGCACCGTCTATGGCTACCGTCTTATCATAGAGCATCAGATTAAGCGCTTCATTGGTGATAAGCAACTTGCTTACATTACCACCGCCGATGTGCAAAAATTCTATAATCGTATCAAAAAAGAAGGCAGAGTCAAATCTCATCCCCTACTCGGTCATAAATTATCCGATACTATGGTACGAAAAGTGCATATGGTACTGCATCAAGCATTAGATATGGCAGTAAAAGAACGGCTAATTGTGCGCAATCCGACAAACGGTACAACCATACCGAAAAAGAGCCGAATTGAAAAGCAGATACTTGATGATGAGCAACTGAATAGATTTATGGAAGCCATCAAACAAGAGCCGTATTGGTACGATTTTTTCTATGTGGAAATTATGACCGGACTAAGACGAGGTGAAATCTGCGGAATTAAGTGGAGCGATATAAACTTTACCGAAGGAACATTGAGCATCAGGCGGTCAATCGGTTACGCAAAGAACGGAAAAATAACCGTAGGCAAAACCAAGACTGATGCGAGTGTTCGGAAAATAGTAATGCCGCCAAGCGTAGAAACAATGCTTCGGAAAAAACAAGAAAACGCAATATGCGAGTGGGTGTTTCCGCATTATTTTAACCCAAATGAACCTTTACATCCCAACTCTGCATATACAAAGTTAAAAACTCTTCTTAAAAAGGCGGATTTACCGTCTATCAGATTTCACGATCTACGGCATACCTTTGCTACTCACGCAATCAGCGGCGGTGTAGATGCCAAGACCTTGGCAGGCATCCTCGGTCATACCAATGCGAGTTTTACACTTGACACCTACACCCATATAACGGGAGATATGCAAAAGAATGCTTCGTCCGTAGTCAACAATATGATGCAAAAATTCTTAATAACGGAGAACAAAAATGTCAAATAACAAAAGAAAACAAGGCGACGGAACAATGCGTCTTCGTAAAGACGGCCGTTGGGAAGGCAGAATTGTCATAGGTTACGATGAGAAAGGTAAACCAAAAACAAAATGCGTAACAGCAAAAACAAAAAGCGAATGCGAAGAAAAACTAAATACTCTTAAACAAACGGTCGGCAAAATAACGGAACGGCTGAGACCGAATATGCCCTTTGGAGATTGGATAGACTATTGGTATCAAAATTACTGTAAACCTGCTCTCAGAGAAACGACAAAAGCAGGTTATGAAAACCACATCTATAAGCACATTATCCCCTCGATAGGTGATATACCGCTAAACGAGTTATCGCAAAATGATTTACAGCAGTTTTATGCGAAACTTAAGAAAAACGGCAGACTTCAATACTGCGATAAGAAAGGTACGGAAATATCAAACAGAATGGTACGCTCCTGCCACGCACAGTGCAGGGCAGCACTTGAAAAAGCCGTTGCCGAATGTCTTATAACGAAGAACCCTTCAACCGGTTGTAAGTTACCGCCTAAAAAAGACCGTGAAATGCAAGTGCTGACACCATCTGAAATCAGTCGCTTTCTTGCCCGTGCAAAAGAGGAGGGCTACTACGAAATATTTCTTCTCGAACTGTCAACAGGAATGCGCCGTGGCGAAATACTCGGACTAAAATGGAGCGACCTTAATATAAATGACGGCAGTCTGCACATTGCAAGAGAGGTTGTGCCTGCGAGCGGCAAAATAATGATACAGCCGCCTAAAACCAAAAGTTCGGAAAGGACAGTAGTGTTGCCGCTATATATGGTTGAAATCCTCATAGAAATGAAGAAAAACAAGACTTGCGAATGGATATTTCCCTCCCCCGTAAAAGAGGGAGAGCCGAGAAATCCTACGGCACTTCAACATCGCTTTAAGCTTATACTTCGGCGCTCACACTGTAAGGATATTCGCTTCCACGACCTTCGGCACACCTTTGCAACCATGGCTCTTGAAAACGGTATCGATATAAAAACTTTATCTTCGATTATAGGACACATCAGTTCGGAAACAACTCTCAACATCTACTCGCATATAACCGATAATATGAAAGAACAAGCTTCCGTAAAAATTGACCGTAAAATCGGCGGTACAGACGCTTGTATGCCCGTTACGAAGAATGAGCCGAGCAAAGTTGAAACAGGCACCGTGGGCGAAATTTTCGAGCCGTACACACCTAAAATCCGAAAGAGCGGCACGGGATGCATATATAAAATAAGCGATACGCTGTGGGAAGGAAGTTTCTATCCAACAATGCCCGACGGCAAGCGAAAGAAATTCAATGTATATGCAAAGACGAGAGAAGAATGTGAAAAACTCCTTGCAAAGATGATAGCCGAAAAGAAAGCCGAAATAATGGCTGAAAAGAAAAAAGCTCCCATAACCACCCATGGTCAGGCGGACGACAAGAAGAAAGCTCTGGAGACCGCACTGGCTCAGATCGATAAGAATTTCGGCAAGGGAACCGTCATGCGCCTGGGCGACCGCCCGGATATGATCGTGGATGCCATCCCCCCCGGCTCTTTGGCTCTGGATGCGGCACTCGGCATCGGCGGTGTGCCTAAGGGCAGAATTATTGAGATTTACGGACCTGAATCATCGGGTAAAACTACCCTTGCACTGCACTGCGTAGCAGAATCTCAAAAAGCGGGTGGTACGGCGGCGTTTATTGACGTTGAACACGCACTTGACCCTGTGTATGCGGCTAACCTTGGCGTAGATATTGACAGTCTTTTGGTATCGCAACCCGATTCGGGCGAACAGGCACTCGAAATCGCCGAAGCGTTGGTACGCTCGGGTGCTATTGATATAATAGTTATCGACTCGGTTGCAGCCCTCGTTACAAAGGCGGAAATTGAGGGCGAAATGGGAGATTCCCATGTAGGTCAGTTGGCAAGACTTATGTCACAGGCACTGCGTAAACTTACGGGTGCACTCTCAAAGTCAAACTGCTGTGCTATATTTATCAACCAACTTCGTGAGAAGATAGGCGTTGTTTACGGCAATCCCGAAACGACTACGGGAGGAAGAGCACTGAAATTCTATGCTAGTGTCCGTATTGATGTCAGAAAGTCAGACGTTATCAAAAACGGCAGTGAAATGATTGGTACGAGAACGAGGGCAAGGGTTGTTAAAAATAAAGTAGCACCGCCGTTTAGAGAGGCAGAGTTTGATGTTATGTACGGCAAGGGAATTTCCCGTGAGGGCGAACTTGTCGATATGGGCGTAAATTTTGAGATACTCAAACGTTCGGGTGCGTGGTTCTATTACGGCGATACCAGACTCGGTCAGGGCAGGGACAACGTAAAACAACTGCTTTTAGATAACAAGGAATTGGCATTAGAGATAGAAAACAAAATAATGGAAAAGTATGCTCAGGTATTAAACGGTAAGGGCAAAGCACAGGAAGTAGAAGAAGAGCCTGTTGTTATGCCTGTCGAGGCAGAAAATGAGAGACCTCATAAAAAGGTTAATATCGATATTGCGGTAGACGACTGATGATAATATCATCAATAAAAAAAGACAAAAAACACCTGATGCGTATTGAGAGTGACGACGGCAATACATTTTACATAGATTGTGATTTGTTTAGTGAGATTTCTTTAAGTGTAGGTTGCAGTCTTGAAAAGTGTCAGGTTGAGGAACTTTTAAAAAAATCGGATTATTACCGTGCAAAGTCAAAGGCGTTGTGGTATCTTGACAGAGCAGACCACACTAAAAAAGCACTTTATGATAAACTTGTAAGGTCGAACTTTTCAAAAGAAAACTGTGCGAAAGTAATTGAAAGACTTAGCGAACCTGACCTTTTGGATGATGTGAGGTATGCAAACAGATATTCAGAACGGCTAAGCGATAATAACATATCGTCAAGAGAAATCTATATGAAACTGATAACAAAGGGCGTACCCAAAGATATAGCAAAGGATACGGTAGATGCACTGGAAGTTGACGAATGTTCGCAGATAAGAGCGGTAATAGATAAAAAGTATAAAAATAAATTAGGCGACAAACAAAGTATACAAAAGGTATACTCTGCACTTGCAAGAAAGGGATTTTCGTTTTCTGCGGTGCGTGATGTTTTAAAGGATTACTGCGAGGAATTGCGGTATATCAGTGAGGATTAGTATGTATAAGGTAAGTGTGGTATCGTTAGGGTGCCCGAAAAACGAGGTAGACGCAGAAAAGATGTTGGCGTCCCTTAAAAATGCGGGTTTTGAAATAGGCGTGCAAGAGGCGGAAGCCGACGCCATTATTATAAACACCTGTGCATTTATTGAGGATGCAAAGGCAGAAGCGGTTGAAAATATCTTGGAGGCATCGCAGTATAAAAAGGGCGGTAAGTGTAAAGCACTTATAGTAACGGGCTGTCTTGCGGAGAGATACAAAGACGACGTAACCGAAGAAATACCCGAAGTTGACGTATGTGTAGGAATAGGCTCAAATTCCGATATAGCCGATATTGTAAAAAGGGCGATAGAAGGAGAAAAAAAGAACACCTACGGTGATAAGTGTAATCTTGATTTAAACGGAGAAAGAATTTTAGGCGGTTTGCCGTTTTATGCGTATCTTAAAATAGGGGACGGTTGTGATAACTGTTGTACCTATTGCGTTATACCGAAAATCAGGGGCAGGGCAAGAAGTAGGAGTATAGAAGACTGCGTTAGCGAGGCAAAAAGTCTTGCAAACAGGGGTGTTAAGGAGTTAATTGTAGTAGCACAGGACACCACCGCCTACGGTACCGACCTATATGGCAAACCAATGCTTTGTGAACTGCTTAAAGAACTCTGCAAGATAGACGGTATCCACTGGATAAGAACGCTTTATACATACCCTGAAAGAATAACCGATGAACTTTTAACGCTAATGGCAGAGCAGAAGAAACTTGTAAAGTATCTTGATATGCCGATACAACATGTAAACGGGGAAATACTTAAAAAAATGAACCGCAAGGGCGACAAGAAAAGTTTATCCGCACTTGTGGATAAAATAAGAGAAAAAATACCCGATATTACGATAAGGACTACGCTTATAACGGGTTTTCCCACTGAAACTGATGAACAGTTTTGTGAGATGGCGGAGTTTGTAAAGGAAAAGCGGTTTGACAGGCTTGGTTGTTTTACCTACTCTGCCGAGGAAGATACGGCAGCCTCTTTAATGCCCGACCAGATAGACGAGCAGACAAAGACCGACCGAATGGAAAACATAATGGAAACGCAGTTTACAATTCAATCGGAAAAGAATGCAGAAAAGATTGGCAGTATAACAGAGGTGCTTATTGAGGGGTATGACGATTATATTAAATGTTATTTCGGCAGAACACCTTGTGATGCACCCGAAATTGACGGTAAAATATTTTTTATGTCCGGCAGACGTCTTAAAATAGGCGATTTTGTAAAGGTAAGGGTAACTGATACCATAGAATACGATTTGTTGGGGGAACTGATTTAAATGAATACACCGAATAAACTTACTATTGGAAGAATTATAGCAACACCGATATTTATGGCGACAATGCTTATTAATTTTAAGTATCACTACACTGTATCGCTGATAATTTTTATATTGGCATCGCTTACCGATATGATAGACGGTAAAATGGCAAGAAAGTATAACCTTGTAACCGATTTCGGCAAGTTTTTAGACCCACTTGCCGATAAAATGCTTACCACCGCCGCATTTTTAGGTTTTATAAGTATGTATGCAGGAACAAAATATATAATCCACCTTACGGCGATAACATTTATTGTACTGTTCAGAGAATTTATGGTATCATCGGTAAGGCTTGTCGTTGTATCGTCAGGCGGTAAGGTAATAGCGGCAAATATGTGGGGAAAGAGCAAGACGGTAAGCCAGATGATTAGTATCATTTTGGCGTTATTTGCGTATTCTGTAAGGGAGTTTGTAAATCTGTCTTCGGGTGCGTTTGATATTATTAATATAATACTTGTAACGCTATTTTGGATTTCTGCGGTACTTTGTATTATATCGGGTGCAACCTATCTTGTAGGCAGTAAAGACTACATTAATCCGTTTAAGTAAACAAAGCCGACAAATCCAAACCCGCCTAAAATGGCTTAATTTTGGCACTTTTCGGCTTGTCATCAACCGCAGGCGTTAGCCTTGCGGATTCTTCCGCACCAAAAACTACTCAAAATTCCGCTCATTTTAGGTCGCAGAATTTTAAAGAGGTGGATTTTTGTCTGTGCGAGGCACAAAACGCAGTAAATCCTGACGGATTTACGAGTATTTTAACAACGCAAAGGCGAAAATCCGCCCTTTAAAATCGGGTTCGGACTTGTCGGCTTTGTTTAAGGGGTTGATATTTTGTTTGATAGAATAAAAGAGGACATAAAGGCGGTAAAGGACAGGGACCCTGCGGCTCGTTCGTCACTTGAAATATTTTTTCTTTACCCCGGTGTAAAGGCAATAAGAATGTACCGCAGAGCTCATAGATATTATGAGCACGGGCATTTGTTTTTGGCACGTCTTATATCGCAAAAAGCGGCAAGAAAAACGGGTATTGAAATACACCCTGCCGCAAAAATAGGCAAAAGGCTTGTAATAGATCACGGTACGGGCATAGTTATAGGAGAAACCGCCGAGATAGGCGATGACGTACTTATATATCAGGGCGTAACTCTTGGCGGTACGGGTAAGGAATTCCCTGCGGTTGATGTTGTCTTTTTTCATGATATTGTGGTTATTTGATTGTTTCAGGTACTTCGCACACGACTCTGAAGCCGATACCCTTTATGTCAGAGTACCACCAGATGCTCTTGGGGTTCTGAGGGTCTGTGCTGAGCCATGCGTCGTGGTGTGTGCTGCCGCGGGACGCACTGCGCATGAGAGCGGCGTCGTCGGCATAGAGGCCGCCGCGGACCACATGCTCGGTTCCGGTCTCGGGGCCCTTGGGGTCGGTCACCTCGGCATCGGTATAGCTGTCGGGAGAATACCAGTCAGAGCAGTACTCGAGCACGTTGCCGGCCATGTTCTTGAGCCCGAAGGCGTTGGCCTTCACGCTGTTGGGCGACTGTGTACGGCCCTTGCTGGTCTCCTTGTAAACGACATAGCGTCTGATGACCGTGGTATCGGTACCGAAGATCTTCTTTGCGAGTCCTTCGGAAGTGGACTGCTTGGGCTTGCCCTCGAAAGGATATGCGTCCTGGCTGCCGGCGCGTGCGGCATACTCCCACTCGGCCTCTGTGGGCAGTCGGAATTCCTGTCCGGTGATGCCGTTCATGTATATCGGGGAAACGAATATCACACCGTCCGAATCGCGGACATCCTGATACATGGT